>JAHIIS010000182.1 GCA_018899075.1 Candidatus Omnitrophota bacterium
CAAATTAGTTAAGCCCGTAGTCGGCTACTCCCGTATCCTTCTCGACGTAGAAACAGTATTGATTTTAGCGGCTTATATTTTTGGGGCATATTTAATCTTTCGCAGCGAAAAGGCCAGAGCCGCTGAGTTCCCTAAACTCGAGCCCGGCGAACGCAAACACGCTTTAGGAATTTGGCTGAAATTTTTAGTTTATTCTGCTATTTTGGTAGGTGCGGCAATTTATCTTTCCCGCCTGGGCGATGAGATTGCCCGGATACCGGTGGGAGGCGTGGCCTTAGGCGGCAGTTTTGTGGGCAGTCTATTTATTGCCGTTACTACGTCTTTGCCCGAGATGACAGTGGCTATATCTGCGGTAAAGCTGGGGTTTCTGGATATGGCCCTGGGCAATATCTTTGGCAGCAATATGTTCAATATGGCCATTGTCGCCGTTGCGGATTTATCTTTGGGAAGAAAACTTATTTTGTCCTGCGCCTCTTCGCTCCATTTATTTACCGTGCTTTTTGTGGTTATTTTAACTACGCTGGTTCTGGCCGGCCTCGTTTATCGCAGCAAAATAAAGACGCCTGCTTTGGCCTGGGATTCGGTATCTATCCTTTTTGTTTATTTCGCGGCGAATCTGGTCAATTTTTACTTAAGGTGACGGAGAAGGTATAAAAATGAGCTATCTTGTCTTTGCCCGCAAATGGCGGCCGCAAAATTTTGATGAAGTGCTCGGCCAGGAGCATATCGCTACTACGTTAAAGAATGCGCTAACGCTCGACCGCGTAGCGCACGCCTATCTCTTTGCCGGCCCGCGGGGGATCGGCAAGACCTCCACGGCGAGAATTTTAGCCAGGGCCTTAAATTGCGAGAAGGGCCCTGCCTCTAAGCCGTGCAACCGCTGTAGTTTTTGCCTGGAAATCTCCGAAGGCCGCAGTCTTGACGTTATCGAGATAGACGGCGCATCCAACCGCGGCATTGAACAGGTCAGGCAATTAAGGGAAAACGTTAAGTTCGCCCCGGCAAGAAGCCGCTTTAAGGTTTATATAATCGATGAGGTGCACCAGATTACCACCGACGGCTTTAATGCCCTTTTGAAGACGCTGGAAGAGCCGCCGGCGCATATAAAGTTTATCTTTGCCACCACGCAGGCGCATAAGGTCTTGCCGACAATCCTTTCCCGCTGCCAGCGCTTTGACTTTAAGCCGCTTTCTATTTCTTCTATCGCCGGGAAGCTTAAGGCGATAATCAAAGCGGAAAAATTAAATGTTACCGAAGAGGCCCTGCTTTACGTTAGCCGCGCCGCATCCGGAAGTATGCGCGATGCCGAGTCCATTCTTGACCAGTTGAGTTCTTTCTGCAAGGCTGAGATAAACCTGAAGACGGTTACCTCTGTCCTGGGAACGATAGACTTTGAGGCCCTCTGGGAAATTTCCCAGAGGATAATTGAACGAAAAACGCCTGAGGCGCTCCTTTTGCTGGAAAAGATTATTAACGAAGGCAAGGACCTTTCCCAGTTTATCGCCGGCCTGATGGAGCAGTTCCGCAATATTTTGATAACTAAGGTAGTAAGCGGCAGGAACGCAGGCAGCCTCATTGATTTGCCCGGGGATTGCATCGGGCGCATTTGCGAGCAGGGGAAAAACCTGACTTTTGAGGAACTCTTTTACATATTTAACGTTCTGGTGCGCGCTCAGGAAAATTTGAAAAGGTCCCTGTCTTCCCGCGTAATTGTGGAGATGGCCCTCGTAAAGTTGACGCAGAGGGAAAACCTTTCTTCTCTTGAGAATATTCTGGCCAGGCTTACCGGCTTAGAGCAAAAATTAGGGCAGGCCTCACGTTATTGCGAGGAGATTGCTTCGCCCGTCATTGCGAGGAGCGAAGCGACGAAGCAATCTCAGGGAAACCCCTCTTTGGCAAAAACATCCCCATTTATCCCCACTTTGGAAAAGGGGGGCAAGGGGGGATTTTCTGATAAAAAATTATCTGCAACACCCTTCGACGACCTAAAAAGAGAACTCCTCTCCAGAAAATACAGCTACAAAACTGTGAAAGGCTATCTCTATTACAACAGAGATTTTCTGAGTTTTATCA
>JAHIIS010000010.1 GCA_018899075.1 Candidatus Omnitrophota bacterium
ATAGGAGTCCTTAATCAGCAACACCTCAAAGGCCCGGCCTTTCTTCCTCACAACTATCCCTCCTGCCGAAAACTCACGTTTTGCCATTCTGCTTCTTCCTCACCTCTTCTGCCTAAGCCCCTGCAGAAGCTTCTCCAGGGGCAAGGTGTTCACCACATCCTTTTTCTCCAGCCACCCCCGCCGCGCCACAGTAACCCCTAAATACATAAGCCTGAGCTGTTCCAGCATATGGGCATCGGTGGAGATAGCCATCTTTACGCCCAATTCGCGAGCCCGGCGGCAATTGATATCGGTTAAGTCCAGCCTTTCCGGAAAGGCGTTAATCTCTATGAAAGTGGATGTTTGCCTGGCCTTTTTCAAAACCTTTTCCATGTCTAAATCATAAGGCTCTCGTTGTCCTATAAGCCTTCCGGAAGGATGAGCAATAACATTGACGTATCTGTTTTCCATTGCCGCGATTATCCTCTGGGTCAGCTGCCTTTGGCTCTGTTTAAATCCGGTATGAATGGCGGCAACTACAATATCCAGCTCTTTTAATATTTTATCCGGATAGTCCAACCTGCCGTCGGACTTAATATCTACCTCAGTCCCCGCCAAAACCCGAAAATCTTTGAGTTTCTTATTTAGTTTATGAATTAAATCTATTTGCTTCTTTAATCGCTCGATACTTAAACCCCCGGCAATCTTTATGGATTGCGAATGGTCGCAAATAGCGATATAGCCGTATCTCATTTTCATAGAGGCGCGGGCGATATTTTCGATGGTAGATGCGCCGTCGCTCCATTTAGAATGCACGTGCAAGTCGCCTTTAATGTCTTTTAAATCTATTATTTTGGGCAGTTTTCCTTTAAGGCCGGCCTCAATTTCTCCGCTGTCTTCACGCAGTTCGGGACTTATATAAGGAAGATTAAACCTGCCGAACATCTCCTCTTCCGTCTTTCCGGCCAGCCACTTATTTCCTCTAAATAACCCGTATTCGTTAATCTTCAGGCCTCTCTTTACCGCCAGCTGGCGCAGTTTAATGTTGTGCTGTTTTGAACCGGTAAAATACAAAAGCGCCGCGCCGAAACTTTTCGGCCGGACACAACGCAGATCGACCTGAATGCCGTCTTTGGTCAGCACGCTGGATTTTGTCGGGCCGCATGCTTTAACCTCTTTTACCTGGCCCAGCCCCGTAAATACATCCATAATTTTTTCCGGCTGAGAAGACGTCACCAGAATATCGATGTCTCTCACCGTCTCTTTTCTGCGCCGCAGGGACCCGGCCGGCTCAATTTGCTTTACCTCTTTCAGCTTCCTCAGGGCCTGAACAAATTCTGCGGCTGTGGCCATAGCCTGCGCCAGAGACATTCTTTCTTTTGCCTTCCTGATTAAAGCTATACCGCGCAGGATATTCTCTTCGGTTTTTTCTTTAATTCCCGGTAGAGCGCTGATTTTGTGAGCGCGCGCTGCCTTCTCCAGCCCTTCAATGTTTTTTATCTTTAATTCGTCAAATAAAAGTTTAGCTGTCTTGGGGCCTAATCCCGGCACAGACATCAAGATAGTAAGCCCTTCGGGGATATTGTCTTTCAATTGTTCATAGAACTTGAGCTTCCCGGTCTTGACTATCTCCTTTATCTTCTCCGCCAAATCTTTGCCGACGCCCGGTATCTTTTCCAGTTCATCCTTTTCGGCAACTTCGGCGACATCCCGGCTTAAAGACTCTACATTCTGCGCCGCTTTAAGATAGGCGCGGATGCGGAAAGGATTTTCCTCCTGAATCTCCAGGATTTCGGCAATCTGACGGAAAATTTCCGCCACTTCTTTGTTCTTCATAACTTCTTGACCAACTCTGCAACTCTCTGACCCAGGCGCTTACATTGTTTGCTTGCTCTGGCATCCGGGGCGCCAATAGCCACAGGGCCATAATGGTCACCGCTGGAATCGCCCTGCACAATCATTCCGTGAATTAACATTGCGCAAATTATATCCAGAATTGTGGTTTCGTTGCCGCCCCCGACATTTGCCGAAGATGAAAATGCTGCCCCCACTTTACCTGCCAGCTCTCCGTGAAACTCTACACTTTCATCAAGCAATTGCTTTATCTGATAGGCCATACTCCCGTAATATGTGGGAG
>JAHIIS010000183.1 GCA_018899075.1 Candidatus Omnitrophota bacterium
AAAAATCTGGTATTATAAAGCCTACCTTAAGCTATAAACTATAAACCAAGTAGGGGCTCATAGCTCAACGGCAGAGCAGCAGACTCATAATCTGTTGGTTCAAGGTTCGAATCCTTGTGGGCCCACCATAAGTCGCTAGTATTTAGTCGCTAGTATTTAGTTAAAATCTTTAACTAGATACAAGATACAAGCGACAAGCGACTATAATAAACTAGATACTAGATACAAGCGACAAGCGACTATAAGATTGGAGGTACAAATGGGTTTGGTTAGAGAAAAAAAAGAGAAGATAATTCAAGGCCATAAGGCGCACGAAGGAGATACCGGCTCTGCCCCTGTGCAGATTGCCCTGCTCACAGAAAGAATCAACGTTCTTGGGGAACATTTCAAACTCCATAAGAAAGACCACCATTCAAGACATGGGCTTTTGCGTCTGATAAATCAGCGCAGAAAGCTCTTGGACTATCTTAAGAAAGAAAATAAGGAAGAGTATGGAAAGCTGATTAAAGAACTTAAGCTGAGAAAGTAGAATAACACAGCAACGATAAACGATAAAGGAGAGGCATGCCAGAAAGAATAGAGTTAAGAGTAGGCCGGGAAGATTTAATTATTGAAACGGGAGAAGTGGCCAAGCAGGCAGACGGAGCGGTTACCGTCCAATACGGAGGCACCGTAGTTTTAGTCACGGCGGTAATATCCGATGAACCTAAAAAGGATGCCGGCTTTTTCCCTTTGTTTGTTGAATATCAGGAGAAGACTTATGCCGCCGGTAGAATCCCGGGTGGTTTCTTCAAGAGAGAGGGGCGCCCTTCAGGAAAAGAAATTTTAAGCGCCCGGCTTATTGACCGGCCCATCAGGCCGTTGTTTGCCAAAAATCTTTTTAATGAAGTCCAGGTGATGGCCATTGTCCTTTCCAGCGACGGGGAGAACGACCCCGATGTCCTGGCGATGGTGGGAGCATCCTCTGCCCTGATGCTGGCGAATATCGCCTTTGGCACAGAATGCCCCTTTAATGGCCCGATCAGCGCAGTCAGAGTGGGAAGGGTTAAGGATGAGTTCATTATCAATCCTACTTATGCCCAGTTGGATGAGAGTGACCTGGATTTGGTAGTTGCCTCCGCCGGCGAAGGAGTGGTAATGTTAGAGGCAGGGGCCAATGAGGTTTCGGAAGAGACTGTTGTTGCGGCTATAAATTTTGCCCAGCAAAAACTGCAGGAGATTATCGAGCTGCAATATAAGCTCCAGGAGAAAGTAAAAGCAAAATTAACCCGCCTGCCCCGCAAATTGGAGCTTAAAAAAATTGACGCCGAACTTCTGAAGGAAGTAAAGAAGCTTTCCTGCGATGAATTAGGAAACATTTTTGAGCTTGCCGACAGAGAGAAAAGGGTAGAAAAGACAGATTTGCTGACCAGCAGTTTAGTAGAAAAATTGGTTACTGAGCAGTCCCTTTATACCGAGCAGGATATAAAATCAGCGTTGAGCGAAGTAATGAAAGAACAGGTGCGCAGGCTGGTGCTGGAGAAAAAGAAACGCATCGGAGAACGAGGCTATGATGAGATTCGTCCGCTCAGCTGCAAAATCGGCGTTCTTCCCCGTACGCATGGTTCGGGGTTATTTACACGAGGGGAGACCCAAAGCCTCTCCATAACTACATTGGGCAGCCGCTCAGATGAACAAATGGTAGAAGCTCTGGAAGGAAAGATGTTTAAGAACTTTATGCTTCATTACAGCTTTCCTCCTTTTAGTGTGGGTGAGATTCGCCCGGTTAGAGGGCCGGGAAGACGCGAGATCGGCCACGGCGCTCTGGCAGAGCGGGCTTTAAAGCCGGTAATGCCTTCCAAAGAGGAGTTTCCTTATACGGTGCGTGTGGTTTCCGAGATTCTTGAATCCAACGGCTCTTCCAGTATGGCTACGGTTTGCGCAGGGACGCTTGCTTTAATGGATGCCGGTGTGCCCATTAAGGCGCCGGTTGCGGGAATTGCAATGGGTTTGATAAAGGAAAATGATAGAACGGCCGTTTTGACCGACATTTCGGGCCTGGAGGACCATTTCGGAGATACGGATTTTAAGGTTACCGGGACCAGCAAGGGTATAACCGCTATTCAGGTAGATATTAAGATGGGAGGAATTAGCGCGCAGTTTATTCAGGAAATCCTGAGTAAAGCCAACAAAGCCCGGCACGTTGTCCTGGGCAAGATGGCTGAGGTGATTGCTCAGCCCAAAAGCGCCATTTCCCAATATGCTCCCAGAATTCAGGTGCTCAGGATAGATACCAGTAAAATCGGGGAGGTCATTGGTCCGGGCGGTAAGACCATTCGCAAGATTATTCAGGAGACAGGCGCCACTATTGATATCGAAGACGATGGCCGGGTAGTTATTTCTTCGCAAGACCACCAGGCCTTAGAGAAGGCCGTTAGTTACATTGAGGGCTTGACAGAGGAGCCGGAGGTGGGAAGAATCTATGACGGAACGATTAAAAAAGTAACCAACTTCGGTGCCTTTTGTGAATTTTTGCCCAATAAGGACGGCCTGATTCACGTCTCTGAACTCGCCGACAAATTTGTGAAAAATGTAGAAGACGTAGTGAAGGTTGGCCAGGAGGTTAAGGTCAAACTTATTGCAGTCGACGAACAGGGCCGGGTTAAGTTGAGCTTAAAGCAGGCAAAGGAAACATAGAGAGAGGGTCGCATAAATGCGACCCCTACAATACAATGTAGGGGTTCGATTTATCGAACCCAACCATAAAAATGAAGCAATCCCTGATAGATAAGATAAAGGCGGCTGCTTACGTGGGTTTTGCTATTTTTATTCTCTTGAGTCTACTCTCCTACAACGCTGACGATACGCCCTTTCGCTGCTCCCACCCCAATATTCCCGTAAAGAACTTAACCGGCGTGGTCGGCGCATATATGGCCGAAGGATTATTTATATCTTTAGGCTGGGCCGCATACATTATATGTTTGTTGGCGTTGGTCTGGGCAGCGGCCAGGTCTTTGGAAAAACCCCCGCCCAAGCTTTACATTAAGATTTTAGGCACAGTGATTTTGCTTTTGTCTTTGGCAGTCTTGTTGGGCCTGTTCGGCCTTCAGCAGGAAGAGCTTAAGTTTCAAAGAGCAGGATTGGCCGGCACGCTAATCGGCGGATTCTTAGTTAAATATTTTGGGCGCGCCGGCTCTTTAATCATTGCCGTAGGGTTGGGAGGGCTTTCCTCCTTTGTCTCTACGGAGTTTTTAATTTTACCGCTTTTCAAGTGGCTGGGAAAGGGATTCTTC
>JAHIIS010000184.1 GCA_018899075.1 Candidatus Omnitrophota bacterium
TAATCTGTTCTTTTAGCAAGTCTATACCTGTAACCATTTCGCTAACGCCGTGCTCAACCTGAATACGCGTATTCATTTCCAAAAAATAGAAATTATTCTTTTCGTCAAGCAGAAATTCCACTGTTCCCGCGTTATTATAATTGACCCTCTTGGCAGCTCTTACGGCTGCTTCGCCCATACGTTTGCGCAGTTTAGCATCGAGAACCATTGAAGGCGACTCTTCAATCAGCTTCTGGTGACGCCTTTGAATGGTACAGTCCCTTTCCCATAAATGAATGATGTGCCCAAAATTGTCGGCCAGAATCTGAAATTCTATATGGCGGGGCCGGGAAAAATATTTTTCTATATAAACATCGGGCCTGCCAAAAGATGTTTCCGCCTCAGCCTGTGCAGTGAGCAGGGCGCTGACCAGCCGCCCGTCATTGTGGCATACCCGCATCCCTTTTCCTCCGCCGCCGGCCACGGCTTTGATAATCACCGGGTATTTTAAGCGCCGGGCAATTTTAATGGCTTTATCCTTATCTTGAACCGCTGTCTCACTGCCGGGCACAATCGGTACGCCGATTTTAGCCATAGTTGCTTTTGCCTGCAGTTTATCGCCCATTAATCTCATCGGTTCGGGTTTTGGCCCGATAAAGGTAATATTGCAAGACTGGCAGATTTCCGCAAAGTGGGCATTTTCCGCCAAAAAACCATAGCCGGGATGAATGGCCTCCACGTCAGCAATTTCAGCTGCGCTGATAATGCTGGGGATACTTAGATAACTCATGCTGGGCGCGGCGCGGCCGATACAAATGGCCTCCTCGGCCAGGCGCACATGTAAGGAATTGAGGTCGGGCTCAGAGTAAACCGCAACGGTGCGCACCCCCATTTCTTTACAGGCGCGGATAATCCGCAGGGCTATTTCTCCCCGATTGGCAATTAGAATTTTAGAGAACATATTTCCTCAAAGCAAAGGTTCTACGCGGAATAGGACCTGTCCAAATTCCACAGGGTTGCCGTTTTCTACCAGAATCTCTTTTATTCTGCCTTTGACTTCCGCCTTTATCTCGTTCATCAATTTCATCGCTTCAATAATACAGATTACCTCGCCCGGTTGAATTTCACTGCCTGTATCTACAAATGGGGCGCTCTCCGGAGAAGAGGTGCGATAAAAGGTGCCGACCATAGGCGACTTTATTTCTATCAATTCTTGTTTCTTGAAGACAGGTTCTTCTTTCAGGGCTTGCGGCTTTATCGCAGGCGCTTCGGAGGTAGTGATAATTTGCTGCAGCTGGCCGGAGCTTTTCTTGAGCCTCACTTTAAGCCCGTCTCTTTCTAACTCCAACTCCAGCAAGTCGTTCTCGTTCATTAGATTAATCATTTCTTTTATTTCTTTCAGATTCATTTTGCCCTCACCGTTTTTGGTTTAAGCTGTTGGCATCAGACTCGAGACACATACTTTCCCGAGCGGGTGTCTATTTTAATTATATCGCCTTTGTTGATGAACAAGGGGACATCGATTTTGGCGCCTGTTTCCAGAGCAGCCCGCTTAGCTGCTGCTTTTACCGTATCCGCGCGCAGTCCGGGCTCTGTATGTCCAACTTCCAATTCTACAAAAGTAGGCAGATTGATGTCCATAATCTTTCCATCATATACAGCCATCGAAAGCACCATATTTTCTTTAAGGAATTTTACTTTATCAGTTAGGCGTTCCTCGGGCAATTCCAGTTCTTCAAAAGTCCCCTGGTCCATAAAATGATAAAAGTGGCCATGCCGATATAGAAATTGCATCTTCTTTTCTTCAATGAATGCCTGCTCCACCTTTTCTCCGGCGCGGAATGTTTTGTCAATAACATTGCCGGACTTTAAATTCTTTAATTTAGTGCGCACAAACGCCCCGCCTTTGCCCGGCTTGACATGTTGAAAACTAACGATGCAATAGATCTCAACGCCAAGGGCAATCGTCATTCCATTTTTAAACTGTTTTGTAGAAATCACCGGGTCAGCACCTCCTGCCCCGTGCCGGTAACCAGGACCATATCCTCCACTCTTATCCCGCCCCAGCCGGGAATATAAACCCCGGGCTCCACGGTAAGTACCATATCTTTCTTTAAGATACCTTGATTTTTGGGGGAAATGGACGGATATTCATGAACCTCTCTACCTATGCCATGTCCTAAGGCGTGCCCAAAGAAAGCGCCCAGGCCGGCTTTGGCAATATATTGGCGCGCAATTTTGTCAATCTGCCGGATCTTTACGCCCGCTCTTACAGCCTTAATCGCAAGCTGTTGGGCCTGACGAACTATCTCATAAGTCCGCCTGAGTTTGCCACTAATTTTACCTAAAAAAACCATCCTTGTCAAGTCGGAATTGTAGCAGGATATGCGGCATCCCAGGTCCACCAAAACAGCCTCATTGTTTTTGATAGTTTGGCCAGAGGTCCGGGCATGGGGCATGGAACTTCTTTTTCCTGAGGCAACAATAATGTCGAATGCGCAATTATCGGCCCCGAGCTTGCGCATAAAATATTGAAGTTCCCTGGCTATCTCTACTTCTTTTCTGCCCGGTTTGATTATCCTTCGAGCAAAACCAAAACTTTTGAGGCTAAGCGCAGCTGCCTTTTTTAAGAGCCTTATTTCCCGGGCGGTTTTTATTGCTCTTAAGCGCTCTACGATATCGGTAGAAGGTATGAGCTTAACGGACTCAAGAGTGCTTTTTAATTTGCGATGGAATTCATAGGCTAGCGAAGACGCTTCAAAGCCTAATCTCTTCAATTCCAATCTTTTAACTAAGCGCAGGATGCTTTCTTCTAAAGGGCGAAAGCTCTGGCGTTGCCGGATTTGGAAAGACCCGGCAACTTTCGCGGCCTGTTCCTTGAACCTGAAGTCAACGAGCAAAATCTGCCTGGTTGGAGTAATTAAAAGCTGGCCTTCTCCTTCAAAGCCGCTGAGATACGCTACGTTTACCCCTTTGGTTATCAAGAGGGCATCGATTTTATGCCTTAAAAGCTCCTGGCGTAACTTATTTATTGCCGCAGGGTTCATTTAGATCTGCGTCTGGATTTAAGTTTAAGCCTGCGCTTTGGCCTGACCAATCTTATGGCCGCCTGAAGGCCTAATAGATAGCTGTCTATACCGAATCCGCAAATTTGGCCTGCTGCGACAGGAGCAATCAGGGAGGTGTGCCTGAAGGTTTCGCGGGCGTAAATATTTGACAGATGGACTTCCACGCACGGCAACCCTGCTGCGCCGATTGCGTCGCGAATAGCCACACTGGTATGGGTATAAGCGGCGGGATTAATCAATACGGCAGCAAAACTATCTTTTGCTTCTCCGATGACATCCACAATCTCACCTTCATGGTTAGACTGAAAGAACTTTATTTCTATTTTTTCTTTCCGCGCCAGCTTTTTTAAGTGTTTATTAATTTCATGCAGGGTAAAATTACCGTAGATTTCAGGCTGGCGCCTGCCCAATAAACCTAAATTGGGTCCGTGGATAACCAGCACCTTCGGCATTGTTTGCCTCCTTTACTGTTCTGCTTCTTCGATGAGCATAATGGGAATGCCGTCGCGAATCGGATATTTGCGCCCGCATTTGCTGCAGACTATTTTGCCCTCCTTTAACTCTACATCGGCTTTGCAGGCAGGACAGGCTAAAATTTTCAATAATTCTTCGTCCATTGTTTCCCCCTTGCTTAAACAAGTGTAAATTCTCTTCGATAATTTACACTTAAGCTGCGGGATAAATTCGACCTCAGACTTATCTCGCATTTCATGCTCCATAAGTCTGGGCCTCATTTACCTCCAGAATAAATAGATTATTCCTCCAATCAAGCTGGTCAACAAAAACATTGCCAGATATAATAGCGAGAGCGAAAGCGCTGCCGCTTCGCCTACATTGGGGCTGAAGAAAAAGACAAAGGCCCACTCGCGCAGGCCCAGTCCATTCATAGTAACAGGCAGCATACACAAAGCAGCAATAATCGGCATAACCAGAAGAATCTTTCCGAAAGGGATATAGACCGAAAGGCTGTTAGATAAAATATAGATAGCGAAGAAGGCAATAAATTGGGCGGCTATGGAGAGGATAAGCATTTGAAGAAGCTTTTTTTTATGATTTGTATAGACATTTACAGAAACATATGCCTTTTGGGCCAGGGAATCGAGCTTTAAAGACCGTAATAGCCGCAGAAGGCCCAAAGAGCCGCCGATTCTCTTTAGCAATTTCCTATTGATTAAAAGCAGGGTAAATATGATACAAAACAAAAGTAAAAGGCCAAGTGCCCAAAATATAAACTTATGCTCAATGTCTTTTCTCATAATCAATAAGTCTATACTTGCGATTAATATAAGTGAAAACATGCCCATTATGCGGTCAACAAAGACAGAAGCGTATGAGGAAATCTTACTTTTGATTCTTCGGGAGATATAATATCCTTTCACTAAATCTCCCCCGACTGAGGTGGGCATAAAATTGGTAAAGAAATGTCCGATAAGAGTCAAGGAAAATAAATCCTTGATGCTAAAGGAAGTCTCCTGCGCAGCCAGCACAATCCTCAATCTCCAGGCCATAAAGATAATACTGATTATGAACAGCAGAAAGGCCAGGGTAAAGACAGATAAGTTTAGGGAGCTAAGCAGTTGGCGGATTTTTGCGAAATTTTCCCGGCCCAGCCACAATAAGAGTGCAAGCAAAGACAAGCTAAGCAATATTCTCAAGACAACAGTCAACTTAGGTTTTCTCATTTTGCGCTCTACCTTGTTCTCTGGCCCCACCGGTCTGCAGGTTATTTAAAGAGCCCCGTATCGAACCCATCGTTTGCCTGTATTCGTTTGCGGCATTACTAATCATTTTCACGGCCCGAACGATATTGTTCTCTAATGTAGCCTCCATCTCCCCAAGGTGTCTTTTAATATCTATAATGTAATGTTGCAGGTTTTCCACATCAATTGAGCCGGCGTATTGTAAATGGAGATTAAATAGGGTCAAAAGGTAGGGTAAAACTAAATAGTAGGGAATAATGATTACGCCTTTTTTGTAGGCATCCAGATGCGCTTTGCGGCATACGGAAAAGGCTGCATCAGGGATTGCGGCTACTGCCCAGGGGACAGTGCGCGCCGGGTCTATATACTGGGCAATCTCTCCCACCCTTCTGCTTATCTCGTGTTCTATTTTATTAGCCAGGCTTAGGCGCTGGGTTTCATTTTTCTCTTGAGCAAATTGCCTGATGAGCTCCTGGGCTACCCATTTAGAATCAATGGGGACAACCTTGTCGTTGCTCAAAATGAGGGCGAATTCGACTTCTTTGCCGGCAATGCGGAAATTTCTGGCAACCATACTGGGAGGAAAAGATTTCAGAATATCATGGAGGATATTTTCTCCGGCCTCACCCCGCCTTTTAGTGCCGGAAATAGTCTCTTTCATTCTCTCTACAGAATCGCGCAATTGCTCAAAGAAAAGCTTTCGGGAATCATAACCGGTCTTAATGCTGTCCACTATTCTCTGGGTCTCTTTTATGTTTGAGGATAAGTCCCTTTGCCCCCCTTCTACCGATTGAAGAGTTGCCTTTAAAGCGCCCACATCCGCAAGCACTTTAATCAGCTCCTCCGGCGATAAAGAGCGCGGGGTATGCTTAATTGCCTTGATTAGAAAGACTATACCCCAGACAGCTATTGCCAAAACCGCCGACGCTATTAAGAATATAATGGATGGATTCATTGTATGGTTATACCGGCATAGCCTACCACTGAGGAATAGTCACCCGTTGCCTCGCCGCTGGTCTGGTATTTAATCAAGCGGGCGCTTTTTGCGCCCAGTTTTTTGGCAGCGCAAAGCATTACGACAGTCGGGCCATAGCCGCACATAGTAATATTAAATCTTTCTATTCGTTTTAACAGCTCTTCTGCGTCCAGGTTAAGGATTGCCTCGATAGCCAGATTGTCATTTGCCTTCGCCTTTTGCTGGGCTTCGTAATGAGTCATATCGCTTGAGGCCACAATCAGGCAATTTTTCCCTGTTTCTTTTAAGGCCTTTGCTATTGCTTTGCCGATTTCGTCGTAGACCATGAAGTCTGCGCTGGAGAGAACCAGCGGCACTATTTTAACTTCGGGTAAAAGAAATTGGAGAAACGGCAGCTGCACTTCAATAGAGTGCTCAGATATATGCGCCTGCATATCCTCTTCTAAATATTTAGACTCCTTTAAGAGTTTTTTGGCTAAAAACACATCAACCTCTACATTGCCCAGGATTTATCCCAGGCAATCCAAAAGATTGGCGCTGAAGCCTA
>JAHIIS010000011.1 GCA_018899075.1 Candidatus Omnitrophota bacterium
AAAAAACACCCGCCTGCTTTGAACCGACAATTGATTACTGCGTAGTAAAGATTCCCCGTTTTACCTTTGAGAAGTTCCCTTCCGCTGATCCTACCTTAACCGTCTCTATGAAATCTGTGGGTGAAGTTATGGCTATTGGTCGGACCTTTAAAGAAGCGTTGCAGAAGGCTTTGCGTTCTTTAGAGATTGGATTGAGCGGTTTAGAAGATTTAAAACATAAACCTTCTAGCGATGAATTAAAAAATCATTTAAGAGTTCCCAATGCCTTAAGGGTTCTTTATATTAAGCATGCCCTCAAAGAAGGATGGAGTATAAAAGGGGTTTATCAGCTGACCCGGATTGACCCTTGGTTTTTGGAAAATATTCGGCAGATTGTTGGACTAGAAGAACAGATAAAGTCAGAATTGAAATTGAACCACGAGAAAAGTTCGGTTGATTTACTCAAGAAAGCAAAAGAATTCGGCTTTTCAGATTTACAGCTCGCCCGTTTTTTAAACCAAAGCGAAGATACTATAAGAAAATGGCGTGCAGAGTTAGGGATAAAGCCAGATTACAAACTTGTAGATACTTGTGCTGCAGAGTTTGAGGCGTTTACTCCTTATTATTATTCAACATATGAGTCTTAAATCTAACTGCTTAGGGAGGAAGCTATGTTAAGAGCAGAAATCAATATCACTTTAAAAAGAACTATTTCTGACCCTCAGGGTCTGACTGTTAAGCACGCTTTAGAATCATTAGGCTATAAAGACTTAGCAGATGTTCGAATTGGAAAATTAGTAATTATTAAATTAAATTTCAAAGATAAAAAAAGAGCGAAACAGGAAATTAACGAGATGTGTAAGAAACTGCTGGTAAATCCTATTATAGAAGATTATCATTTTAAGATAAAAGAGGAATAAATGAAGTTTGGAATCGTAGTTTTCCCTGGCTCTAATTGTGATCAGGACTGTTTTTATGTAATAAAGGATGTTTTCAAGAAGCCCGTTAAGTATATCTGGCATAAAGATACCAACCTCAAAGGCTTTGACTGTGTTATATTACCAGGCGGATTTAGCTATGGAGATTACCTACGGACAGGTGCCATAGCAAGATTTTCTCCGGTAATGAATTCTATTACCGACTTTGCCAGAAAGGGTGGCACTGTAATAGGAATTTGTAATGGTTTTCAAATACTTCTTGAGGCAGGGCTTCTGCCCGGCGTTATGCTTAGAAACAGAGGGCTTCATTTTATTTGCAAGTATGTTTATGCGAAGACCGAGAATAATCATACGAGGTTTACAAGTTTATATAATGCAGAGCAGATTTTAAAGATACCCATCGCACACAACGAAGGCAATTATTATATCGATGCGACTGGGCTAAGAGAGTTGCAAAATAATAACCAAATAGTATTCCGTTATTGTTCTGTCGCCGGAGAAATTAGCGACCAGTTTAATCCCAATGGCGCATCAGATAATATAGCGGGTATCATGAACAAAAAAGGAAATGTTTTAGGGATGATGCCGCATCCTGAGAGGAGTTCAGAAAGAGAACTTGGCTCCCAGGATGGTTATTTTATATTTAAATCAATACTTAAATGGCTGGAGATGAGAAGAGCATGGTGAAGCCCGACGTATATCGTTCGCTTGGCTTAAGCGATAAGGAATATCAGAACATCGTGAAGATTTTAAAGCGTAAGCCCACAAATACAGAACTGGCGATGTTTTCAGTGGAATGGTCTGAACATTGTGGATACCTGCGTTCTCGTAAATGGCTGAAACATTTGCCCAAGACAGGCAAATACAAAACACTGATAGGGGAAGATTCCGGAGGGATTATTATTGATGACTTAGCCATAATTTTTAAAATGGAGAGCCATAACCATCCTTCACAGGTTGAGCCAAAGCAAGGGGCTGCTACAGGAGTAGGTGGCATTATAAGAGATATATTCACAGCAGGAGCCAGGCCAATAGCATTATTAGATTCTCTGCGCTTTGGTCCGCTTGCTCAAGCGTATAATAAATATCTGTTCACCGGAGTTGTAGATGGAATTCAGTTCTATGGAAATTGTGTGGGAGTACCCACTATCGGAGGTGAGATATACTTTGATGAGAGTTACACTGGAAATTGTTTGGTTAACGCGATGTGTATCGGTATAGCCAAGAAGGGTAAGCTAGTCCGGGCGCGTGCATTTGGTAAGAAAAATTCGATTATGTATGTGGGTTCAAGCACAGGACGAGATGGAATCGGCGGATGCAGTATTCTTGCTTCGCATGAATTTAAAGAAGGCGAAGAGAAGAGGCCGACGGTTCAGATAGGAGATCCTTTTACAGAGAAGTGTTTGATAGAGGCAACCTTAGAGGCTATTAATACAGGATATGTGGTGGGGATTAAAGATATGGGAGCAGCAGGGCTTACTTGCTGTACGAGTGAAATGGCCTCAGCGGGCAATTCGGGTATGGATATAGAATTACAAGCAGTGCCCAGACGAGAAGAGAATATG
>JAHIIS010000012.1 GCA_018899075.1 Candidatus Omnitrophota bacterium
GAGAATAGGCCTTGCTGTTCTTCTGGCCTTTGGATTACTCTTTTATTTCCGCTATGTTATGAAGAATATTTCCACTGTCGATAAGAAAGCGCAAATAAAAAAGGCGGAGCCGGAGGTAGAAGTAGCGCCCGTAGCTAAAGTTAAAGCGAAAGATTTAATTCTGGAGGTCAGAACTCTGGATACCTGCTGGATGCGGGTAAAGACAGATGAGCGGGCCGTTTTTGAGAAGACTTTATCTAAAGGCAAGAGTGAGCGCTGGCGGGCCGAGGAAAAAATAGAATTGCGCATAGGAAGACCCGAGGCCATAGAGGTGCTTATTAACGGCAAGCGCATTGACCTTAAAAGAGCGCAGGTTAAGAGAAGTCTGGTGATTACGCAGAAGGGCATTGAAGGTAGATAACTTTGGCCATAAGTTGTAAGTCATAAGTTATAAGTCATAAATCATAAGTGTCGGGGGAAACCCCCGACCTTTATTGTTTAGGAGCATATCTTTGAAGACAAAGATAGGGATGCTGAGCCTCGGCTGCGCCAGGAATCTGGTAGATGCAGAGGTAATCCTTGGATATTTAAAAGAAGCGGGCTTTACCGTTTCTTTCGAGATTGCAGAAGCCAATGTGGCAATTGTGAATACCTGCTGCTTTATCCGGGAAGCAGAAGAGGAATCCATTGATGTAATTCTTAAGCTCTGCCGGTTAAAAGAAGAGGGCAAAATAACCAGGATTATAGTATGCGGATGCCTGGCTCAGAGATATAAAAGAGAGCTGCTTAACGAACTTAAAGAGGTGGATGCCTTTGTAGGCGTGGGAGGCATTGATAAAATTGCCGCTGTGGTAAAACAGCTTTTAAACGGCCGCAGAAGCCTGGGTGTTTTTGGGCGGCCCGAATTTTTATATACGCATCGCTCTCCCCGTATATTCTTTACGCCCGGACACTTTGCCTATGTAAAGATATCCGAAGGCTGCAATCATCGCTGCAGTTACTGTATAATTCCCACTTTGCGGGGAAAATACCGCTCAAGGCCGATGGATTCTATCCTTAAGGAGGGCGAAGCCCTTCTCAACAAACGGCTGGTGAGCGAAATCAATCTAATCGGGCAGGACACCACAATGTACGGCCAGGATTTATATGCACAAAATAGAATAGCCGAACTTCTTGCGAAGTTGGCCGGGAAGGCCAAAGCCAGATGGGTAAGGCTCTTATACGCCCATCCGAAACATTTTTCTCAAAAGTTAATGAGCGTAATTAGAGACGAACCTTCAATCTGTAAATATATCGACTTGCCTATTCAGCATATAAATGATAAAATACTTGAAAAGATGAACCGCCGGACTTCCCGAAAAGAAATTCTTTCGCTGATTGAAAGAGCAAGGAAAGAAATCCCTGAGATTGCCATCAGGACGACCTTAATAGTCGGTTTTCCCGGGGAGACGGATAAGCAATTCAGGGAGCTTCTGGATTTTATCCGGGATGCAAAGTTTGAAAGGCTGGGCCTTTTTAAATATTCAAGGCAAGCCGATACTTTAGCCTATGATTTTGGCCGGCAGGTTCCGGAGAAGATAAAGCAGTCCCGGTATGATGAAGCCCTCTCTTTACAGCAGGATATTTCCACAAAGATTAATCAGGGTTTTTTAGGAAGGGAACTGCGCGTGCTTATCGACGAACAGGATACGCAGGATAAAGGTCTGTTTTTGGGGCGCAGCGAAGCCGATGCCCCGGAAGTGGATGGCTGCGTTTATGTGCATTCTAAAAAAAGACTCAAAACAGGCGATTTTGTGCAGGTGAAAATAATAGATACTTTAGAATACGATTTAGTCGGGGAAGCGCTATGAACCTGCCTAACAAGATAACTCTTTCGCGAATAGCATTTGCCTTTATATTTATGTTCCTTTTGTTTTGCCGGGGCGTCCTGGCAAAATATCTGGCGCTGTTTACCTTCTGCATCGCTTCTTTGACTGACTTCCTCGACGGCCACATTGCCCGCAAAAGAAACTTAGAAAATGATTTCGGCCGTTTAATGGACCCCATTGCCGATAAGATTCTCGTTCTGGCTGCTTTTCTGGCTTTTGTGGAGCTCAAGATAATTCCTGGCTGGACGGTAATAATTATTATCTTCAGGGAATTAGTAATTACCGGTTTAAGAATTATCGCGGCTGCGCGAGGCAGAGTGCTCTCTGCTTCCCTGGCCGGGAAACACAAGACGGCCTCCCAGATGGCCGTTATTATCTCCATTCTGGTATTTTTAATCATCAGGGAGTCGGGCCAAAGTTTTTGGAACCCTCTCTGGGAACTCTGGTTTAAGCGCGGCGCCTTTTACTTGATGCTTTTAACCGTGACTCTTACTTTAATCTCCGGCCTCTCATATCTGCTAAGAAACAAAAATATCCTTTTTGCCGGCAATGAAAAATTTGATTAAACTTATTGCCAGTTTCTTTTATCTGGGCTACGCCCCCGTTATTCCCGGAACAGTCGCAAGCCTCGCCGGTTTGGGCCTGTACTTTTTATTTAAAGATAATATTTATTCCTATACGATTTTGTTGATTCTCCTCAGCGCATTGGGATTTTTAGTCGCTGGTTCCGCCGAGAAGATTTTTCAGGAAAAAGACTCAAGAAAAATAGTGATTGATGAAGTGGCCGGCCTTCTCCTGGCCTTTTGGGGGTTGCGCCTGGAGCCGGTTTTGCTTATTACGGGTTTCTTCATCTTTCGCGCCCTGGATGCAATTAAGGTTTATCCGGCTAATAGGCTTGAAAAGATTGACGGTAGTTGCGGTATAATGGGGGACGACCTGATTGCCGGTCTTTATACAAATATCGTTTTGCGGATAGTAACTGCCATCATCGCTTTTTAGCAAATGGACATAGAAATTTCAAAGGCCAGAAAAGAGGATTTTCCCTATATCCGGGAGAAAATTAAAAAATATCTCCTGGATTCCACCGGTATAGACTGGGCCCAATTCTTTGTGGCCAGAACGGAAGATAAATTGGTCTCCTTTGGCAGAATAATCGACCACGGAGACTTTTTCGAAATTGCCTCCCTGGGCGTAGATTATTATCATAGAAAAAAGGGCTTCGGCAGAAGGATGCTCGACTTTCTTGTGCAGGAGGCCGCAAGAAGAGATGGCCAAAAGCCCGTATACGGCGTGACGCACGTAGAACGGTTTGTAGCCGGTTGCGGCTTTGTTCGGGTCGAAAATAACTATCCTGCTTATTTAGACTATAAGCGCAAACACATCTGCCGGCTTGATGAGTCCAGGATCAGTGTGATGAAGTGGGCCGGAGGCTCAGCTTAATTTTGCTTCATGCAGAGCCTGGTATATTGCGCCTTTTGGAGTGAGGGTGCTTTTGAATAGGATGAGTGTTTCGGCTTGCATAGTTGTCCAGGGAAAAGTTAGAGATTGGAGAAGTCCCTTTAGTTGGTCGCGGTTGCGCGCGGAGCGCACTCGCCCTAAAGTTAGATGGCCCTTAAAAGCGCGCTTTTCTCTTAAAAACCCCAGCTGAATCAGGCGCTCTTCCAGGTCCTGGGCGAGTTCGACAGCTTGGCTTTCTCCTTGTTCCATCCCCACCCAGATTACCCGCGGATATTCTATTTTGGGAAATGCCCCTAATTGGCCGATTTTCAGTTCAAAAGGTTTGTGGTTTTTGGCCAGTTGATCGATGAGCTTTTTTATCTCTTCAAGCAACTCCGGGCTTACATTGCCCAGGAACTTTAAGGTGAGGTGTATCCCTTCAGGATTTACCCACTTGACGTCCGCGCCCGATTTCTTCAGCTCATCCTGTATCTGGCCGAGCTGTTTTTGAATCTCCGGCGCCAGCTCCAGCGCAATAAAGCTCCTAACCGTTTCCATACTCGTACCTCACGGCTCGGGGTCCTGTCAAAGGTTCGCCTTCGGTGCTCGCAAAATTACAGCAGAAGCTTAATCATAAAGTAACCGTGCTTTCTTTTGCTGCGCTCCTCAGGCTAGAACCTTTGCCACCCCTCGCCATAGACGTGATGTTACATTAGATATCGCCGCAGCATATCCAGGGCTGCCTGTGAAGCGCGCTGGCGCACGGCATCTCTATCGCCGTGAAAATGGAACTCCCGACAGAGAATTTTTCGCGGCGTAGCCAGAGCGATATAGGCCAGTCCGACGGGTTTGTCTTTTGTTGCGCCACCCGGCCCGGCGATTCCCGTTACCCCCAGCCCCAGGTCTGTTTTTGCTAATTGCTTTATATTTTTAGCCATCAGTTGCGCTATTTTTTTGCTTACGGCGCCGAACTCTTTCAGGGTTTGCGCAGGAATTCCCAATAAAGATTGTTTTGCCTGATTGCTATAAGCCACAATCCCCAAGAAGAAGTATCTGGAACTGCCGCTGATATTAGTGAGCCGTTTAGAGAGCAGGCCGCCGGTGCAGGATTCGGCGACGGCGATTGTCTTTTTGGTTTTTTTAACGGCCCGCGCTACCACTTCTTCTAACGTTTGTGAGTTGCGTCCATAGATATACTCTTTTAGGCGGGCGCGGATCTTTCTTTCTACCGGGTCAATCAATTTTTCCGCCTGGCGCCTATTTTTGGCTTTGGCGGTGATGTTCAAGTCAACGCTATCTGTATGCGCGTAGATTCCTACCGTTACCGGGGGTTTAAGCCCGAGGAGAGCTTTGACCTTTTGGTTTACCCGGGATTCGGCAAGGCCTGTAGTCCTGATTGCCCGTGAGGCTATTACCCCCTCGCCGGCAAAATTATTCGCAAGATAGGCAACTACATCGCGTTCTACCATCGGTTTCAATTCCTGAGGCACTCCCGGCAGGGCAATCAAGGCCTTTTTCTCATAAGGGATGATTAATCCCGGGGCTGTGCCTGCCTCGTTTTTTAAGACCTTTGCGCCCTCAGGAATTAAGGCCTGGCGGATATTGGCCCTGGGCATAGGGATATGGCGTCTGTGAAAATGGGCCTTTATGTCTTTCAGGACGGCGGCATTTAAGATAAGCCTTTTCTGGGCGGCCTGGGCAATAACTTCCAGAGTAATGTCATCTACGGTGGGCCCGAGGCC
>JAHIIS010000013.1 GCA_018899075.1 Candidatus Omnitrophota bacterium
GCTCAAAGTAAAAGATATAATGCGTAAGGGCAAGGCCAGCCCCGTGGTCAAAGAAGGCGTCCTGGTTAAAGATGCGCTTTTAGCCATTACCTCTGCCCGCGCCGGAAGCGTAAGCATCGTCAACAAAAGCGGCATTTTAGTAGGTATCTTTACCGACGGAGACCTCAGGCGCCACCTGGAACTTGACCCCCATTTATCTATGCGCAAGATAAAAGAAGTAATGACCAAAAGCCCCGCTCTGATTAAAGGAGAGAAATTAGCCGCCGAGGCATTGGGGATATTGCAGAGCAAAAAGATAGACGAAGTCCCGGTTGTGGATGACCGGGGAAGGCCCATCGGGCTTCTGGACGTGCAGGACCTATTGAAAGCAGGGCTGCTATGAGAGAGCGCGCTAAAAGAGTCAAAATGTTAATCCTGGATATCGACGGAGTGATGACCGACGGCAGGATTATTTACGATAGCAAAGGCAATGAGCTTAAATGCTTTAATGTCCTGGACGGGATGGGTTTTGTGCTTTTAGGCCAGGCCAAAATAAAAGTTGCCTTGATTACCGCCAAAGGCTCAAAGGCCGTCTTAAGGCGCGCCCGGGATATCGGGGCGGTGGAGATCAAGCGAAACGCTATCGATAAGCTCACAGCCTTCCGCCAGATTTTAAAAAAGCACGGCTTAAGCGCCAAAGATATCTGTTTTATGGGCGACGATTTATTGGATTTGCCGGTAATGAGGCGGGCAGGGTTAGCCGTCGCTGTGCCCGGAGCCTGTGGCGAGGTAAAAAGGGCCGCCCGTTACGTAACAAAGAAGGAAGGCGGAAAAGGGGCGGTCAGGGAAGTGATTGAAGTTATTTTGCGCGCCCAAAACAAATGGCGTAAATTGGTTGGAAAATATGACAGGTAAGGTTCTGGTTTTTATATGCGCAGCTTGTTTATCGGCGACGGGGTGTGCGCGAGAAAATAAAGGCCGGACAAACTCGGCCCCGCCGGCTGAACTTTCCGACTCGCAAAAAGAGATGGAAGAGTCGCCCGGAGAGATGCTTTCCAGCTTTTCCCTGAGCGGTTACGCCAAAGGCGGGGAAAAACAATGGGATTTAGAAGGAAAAAGCGCTGATATTATGTCCGAAGAGATTAAAATAACGGATGTAACCGGCAAGATTTACGGGAAAGATACGAATATGACCATAGTGGCAGACGAAGGCAGCCTGAACCGGGTGGATAGCAATGTGCATTTAGAAAAAGACGTTTTGGTTACTTCCGATGACGGCGTGACTATGACTGCGGACTATCTGGACTGGGACGCTCAGAACGAGAGGCTTACCAGCGAAAGCCCGGTATGGATAAAGCGGGGGATGATGCAGGCTTACGGCACAGGCATTATTGCTCAACCTGTGTTGAATTTAGTAGAGTTAAAAAAGGATGTGACTGTAAAGATGCCTCCCCTTACCGTAATTACCTGCGCCGGGCCTTTAGAAGTGGATTATCAAAATAATCTGGCTGTTTTTCAGGACGAGGTGAAGGTGAAGGATGAACGGGGCGAGATTCTCGCCGATAAAATGGATGTCTATTTTGCCAGGCAGGCTGAGGAAAGTAAGCAGATGCAGGGTATGGAGGGGATGGGGATAGAGAAGGTCATAGCCACCGGAGACGTCCAGATACATCACGGAGGCAATACCACCTACAGCCAGAAAGCGGTTTATGATACAGACACGGGAAAACTTACTTTGACCGGACAGCCGAAATTGGTTATTTATTCCGCAGAAGACTTTAGCCAGCTTATGGGGAGCCAATAAATGCATTTACTCAGGACGGAAAACTTAGTCAAGGCCTATAACGGCCGCCGGGTAGTGAACCGGGTAAATATTACTGTGAAAAAAGGAGAGGTGGTCGGCCTCTTAGGCCCAAACGGGGCAGGAAAGACCACCACTTTCTATATGGTTGTAGGCGTAATTGCGCCTGATGAAGGCAAAGTTATTTTTAACGACAGGAATATTACGGAGCTGGCTATGTATCAACGCGCCCGCCGGGGAATTGGTTACCTTGCGCAGGAGACGTCTGTATTTCGCAAACTCACGGTGGAAGAAAATGTCATGGCGATTCTGGAAACTTTGAATATTTCCCGAAGGGAACGGACCCGGCGCTTAAAAAGGCTTCTTGCAGAACTAAATATCTCCTACCTGGCTAAAAACAGGGCCTACACACTTTCGGGAGGAGAAAGGAGAAGGCTGGAAATAACCAGGGCCTTATCCACCAATCCCGCCTTTATTCTTTTAGATGAGCCCTTTAGCGGCATCGACCCTATTGCCGTATTTGAAACTCAGGAGATTATAACCTCACTTAAGAAGAAGGGCCTGGGAGTTTTGCTTACCGACCATAGCGTGCGCGAGACGCTGGCTATAACCGACCGCGCCTACATTATGGCTGAGGGCAAGATTCTTATTTCCGGCACGGCGCAAGAGCTGATTACCGACCCCAAGGCCAGAGAGATTTATCTGGGCGATAAGTTTAAAATGTAAATGAAAACGCGGATTGAAAATATAAGCGGTTGCGGCCGGACAATCGATATTGAGGTATCCGGCGAAGAGCTCGAGCAGGAATTTGACCGGGTCTATGTGGATATACGCAAGAGCGCCCGCATCCCGGGCTTTCGGCCGGGCCGCGCCCCCCGGGATTTATTGGAGGTAAAGTTCGCAAAAAGCGCCGAAGAGGAGGTAGTTAAACGGGCTATCCCCGAATATTACCTGAAGGCGCTCGGGGAAGAGAAGCTGGCGCCTGTTTCGCCTCCCGGAATAGATAATGTCCGGTTTAAAAATCATACACTTCATTTTAGGGCAAAGATTGACCTCAGGCCTGAGGTCAGGGTCAGGGCCTATAGAAATTTAAGGATAAATAAAAAAAAGGTTAAAATAGAACAGGCTGTTGATAAAAATCTACAGGCAAATGCCGAAGCAGAGGTACGGGCCGATATGGAAAGGCAGGTTTTAGACCAGCTTCTTAAAAAGGCCTCTCTGGATGTGCCCGAGTCTCTGCTGAATAGCCAGACGCAGGAGTTAATAAATCATCAGATGAAGGAGGCTGAGGCAAAAAAAGAGGCTGAGCGCAGGGTAAAACTATCTTTTATTCTGGAGAAAATTGCGCAACAGGAAAATATTCGGGCAAATGAAGAAGATTTAGAAAAAAGGATAGAAGCAATTTCGCAAAGCTCGGCTAAGAGCAAGGAGGAGGTAAGGCAATACCTGGACAGATATAATCTCCTCCCTCAATTGTCGGCAGAACTGAGGGATAAAAAGACTATGGAATTTTTGTTAAGAGAGGCGAAAATAAAAGAAGAATAAAGAACCGAAGGGAGGAAAGATGGAAAATTATACTCAAACCCTGGTACCAATAGTAGTTGAACAGACGCCCAAAGGAGAAAGGGCATACGATATCTACTCTCGCCTGCTTAAAGACCGGATTATTTTTGTCGGCAGCGTCGTTAACGATATCGTCGCTAATATCGTTATCGCCCAGATGCTTTTTTTGCAGATGGACGACCCGGATAGAGATATCAATGTCTATATTAATTCTCCCGGAGGAGTTGTTACTTCGGGGCTCGCTATCTACGATACAATGCAATTCGTCAAACCCGATGTCTGCACCTATTGCATGGGCCAGGCGACCAGCATGGGCGCTGTGCTTCTGGCCGCTGGAACTAAAGGTAAAAGATACACCCTTCCTCATGCCCGGGTGATGATTCACCAGCCCTGGGGCGGTGTGCAGGGGGCGGCCGCGGATATCAGCATCCAGGCAAAAGAGATTTTGACCCTTCGGGATAAGATTTACGAGATTTTAGTCAAACACACGGGGCAGTCTCCGGAGAAGATTAAGAAAGACTGCGATAGAGACTTCTTTATGTCTGCTAAGGAGGCCAGAGATTATGGCCTCGTAGATGAGGTGATTGAGAGCAGCAAAGTTAAGAAAAAGAAATAAGGAGAAGTCCAATATGAAGAAGAGGTATTTACTTACTCCCGGCCCTACACCGCTGCCGCAACAGGTGCGCGAAGCGGCCGCTTTGCCGATTATCCATCACCGCACGCCCGAATTCCAGAAAATATTTATTCAGGTTAATGAGGGGCTTAAATATTTATTTCAGACCAGGAACGATATATTTACTTTTGCCGCTTCCGGCACAGGGGCAATGGAGGCGCAAGTGGCGAACCTTCTCTCTGCCGGCGATAAGGCAATAGTGGTCTGCGCAGGTAAATTTGGCGAGCGTTGGCGCGAGATTTGCCGGGCCTACAATGTAGAGGTCGTCTCGATTGAGGTGGAATGGGGAAAGGCAGTTGAACCTTCAGAAATTAAACGTTTACTTTCAGAGCATAAGGAAACCAGAGCCGTATTTACCACTTTATGCGAGACCTCCACCGGCGTAGTCTGCGATATTAAGAGCATCGGCCGGATAGTCAAGGAATCCCGCGCAGTATTAGTTGTAGATGCTGTCAGCGGATTGGGCGCAGAAGACCTGCAGGCCGACAATTGGAATGTAGATTGTGTCGTAGCCGGCTCGCAAAAAGGAATGATGCTTCCGCCGGGCTTGGGCTTCTGCAGCGTAAGCGCCGGGGCCTGGAAGGTAATCAACAATTCGAAGTTGCCCAAATACTATTTTGATTTCCAGAAGGCAAAAAAGGCGCTGGACAAATCGGATACGGCTTTCACTCCTGCGGTCTCTTTAATTGTCGCCTTAAAAGAAGCGTTACAATTAATCAGAGAGGAAGGATTGGAAAATATTTTTAAAAGGCACAAGATGCTGGCCTGCGCAACCAGGGATGCCCTTTGTGCTTTGGGGCTTAAGCTGTTTTCCGGCACTTTCTGTAATGCGGTTACGGCCGCTTATGTGCCGGCAGGGATTGACGGGACGCAGTTGGTGAAATTGATGCGCGATAAATACGGAGTGAGTATTGCCGACGGGCAGGGGCAGTTAAAAGGAAAGGTTATCCGCATTGCGCATCTGGGATACATGCAGTCCTTTGATATAATAACAGGGGTTTCTGCGCTGGAGCTGGCCTTATCTGAATTGGGATATAAACTGGAGCTGGGAAAAGGGGTTGCTGCAGCAGAGCGGGTATTTTCCAATTATTAAAGGAGTGGCAAAATGAAGGTACTGGTGAGCGATAAACTTGCGCCGGAGGGGCTGGCGATTCTTAAAAAAGAAAAGGCCGTTCAGGTAGATGTCAAGACAGGCCTTACTCCCGGGGAGCTGAAAAAGATTATCCGGGATTACGACGGCCTGATTGTGCGCAGCGGGACTAAAGTGACTAAGGAGATAATTGCGGCGGCAAAAAGGCTGAAGATTATCGGCCGCGCCGGCGCAGGCCTGGACAACGTTGATGTAGAGGCGGCCTCAAGAAAGGGCATTGTGGTAATGAACGCCCCGGGCGGAAACACTATTTCTACGGCAGAGCACACGATGAGTATGATTTTAGCGCTTTCGCGGAATATCCCCCAGGCGTATCTATCTCTTAAGAACGAGCTCTGGGAGAGGAAAAAGTTTATGGGGGTGGAAATATACGGGAAGATTTTAGGAATTATCGGCCTGGGAAGGATTGGCGTTGAGGTAGCTAAAAGGGCGATGAGCTTTGGGATGAAGGTCGTGGCGCACGACCCCTACCTTTCCCTGGATAAAGTAAAGATGCTGAAGATTGAATCAGTCAGCCTGAAAGAACTTTTTAAACGCGCGGATTATATTTCTGTGCACACACCCCTGACCGAGGAGACCAGGCACCTGATTTCCGATAAAGAGATTGCATTGATGAAAAAGGGGGTAAGGCTGATTAATTGCGCCCGCGGGGGTATAATTGATGAGCGGGCCTTAATCAAAGGGCTGAAATCGGGCAGGATTGCCGGCTGCGCGTTAGATGTGTTTGAAAAGGAGCCCCCTTTGGGGAGTCCGCTTTTGAAGTTGGATAATGTAGTCACAACGCCTCATCTTGGCGCCTCCACCGAAGAGGCCCAGGTAAATGTGGCTATCGATATAGCCAGGCAGATGGGCAACGGACTTATGGGCCGGGGAATACGAAATGCGGTCAATGTCCCTACCTTGCTGCCGGAGATAGCGCAGATACTCCAGCCCTATGTTACCTTAGCCGAGAAGGTCGGTTCTTTGCAGAGCCAGCTTTCCGAGGGGCACATTATGCGTTTAAAGATCGAATACAGGGGCGATATAGGAAATTACGATACTGCGCCGATTACTGTCGCCTGCGTCAAAGGAATGCTTGAGCCCTTTATGGGCGAAACAGTCAATTATGTCAACGCTTGTGTTTTGGCCAAAGAAAGAGGGATAGGCATAGAAGAGACTAAGACCGAAAGAACGGAAAACTTCGCCAACCTTATTTCGGTAGAGACAAAAACCGAAAAAGGAGAACTGGCTATCTGGGGAACAGTCTTTGGCAAAGAAGACCTGCGCATCGTAAAAATCAATAAATATTATGTGGAAGTACATCCCGCCGGGTATATGCTGGTAATCAGAAACCGGGATTTGCCCGGTATTGTAGGGGAGATCGGCAATATTTTAGGGCAAAACAGGATTAATATCGCAGCGATGACTTTCGGCCGGGAGAAACCGGGCGGCCGGGCGATTTCCGTCTTAAATGTGGACAGCGCTGTCCCTCCAAGAGTTTTAGAAAAGATAAAAAATAGTAAAAATATTTTTGACGCGAAGTTGATTAAGTTATAGAGAGGTAAAAGCGATGAAGAAGCGGCCAAAGATTTATATACTTGACGTGACCAATCGTGATGGGGTGCAGACCTCGCGCCTGGGATTAGCCAAATTGCAGAAGACGATGATCAATCTTTATCTTAATGAAATGGGCATTTATCAGAGCGAGTTCGGCTTTCCTGCTACGCACCACGAGACAAATTACCTTAACGCCAATTTAGAATTGGCCAGAAAAGGAGCGCTCAAACCGATAATTTTAAGCGGCTGGATTAGAGCGATTACTCAGGACGTGCAGCTGGCTTTGGAGTTGACCAGGGTAGAGCATCTAAACCTTTCTATTTCCACTTCGGAGCAGATGATTAGAGGAAAATTTCAGGGAAGAAAAGACAGGGACGATATTATTAAACTGATGACCGGCGCAGTTGTGCTCGCGCGAAAAAAGGGGATTAAGACAATCGGAGTGAATGCGGAAGACGCCTCCCGCAGCGACATAGATTATTTGATAAAGTTTGCCCGCGCCGCCAGAGAATGCGGAGCTGCGCGGATTAGATATTGCGACACTTTAGGTTTTGATGACCCCTTGACTATTTATGAGCGCGTTTATCAGTTAGCAAACGCCGTGAAGATCCCCATCGAATTACATTGCCATAATGACCTGGGAATGGTCGTAGGCACCTCGGTTATGGGCGCAAAAGCCGCCAACGACGCCGGGTGTGATGCCTATATTAATACGACCGTTAACGGTATGGGCGAGCGCGCCGGTAACGCCGACCTTGTTTCGGTAATCCTGGCTTTCAAATATTCCAGCGGGCTTAAGGGTAAGTATATTTTAGACGAGAGAGTTAAGTTGAGCGGCGCCTGGAAGATAGCCAAGTATGCGGCCTATGCCTTCGGCCTGCCCATTCCGATAAATCAACCGGGCGTGGGGGCTAATGCTTTCGCCCACGAGTCAGGTATTCACGCCGACGGCGCTTTAAAGGACAGGCGCAATTATGAGCTATATGATTTTGAGGAACTGGGCCGCGGGGACCCGGAAGTTATCGAGACAGGCAGAAAGATTACTGCCGGAGAGTATTCAGGGATAAAAGGCTTCAGGAACGTCTATGAGAAACTGGAGATAAAGTTTAAAAATGACCGCGAGGCCACCAAGATTTTAGAGCTGGTGCGTTATGCCAATGTGCACACGCAGAAGCCTCTGACAAACGACGAATTGTGTTTTATTGCCAAATATCCGGATAGCGCCAAGAAAATATTCACTATGTTACCGTAA
>JAHIIS010000014.1 GCA_018899075.1 Candidatus Omnitrophota bacterium
ATAATCTGGCGGAGAGAAGAGGATTCGAACCCCTGATCCCTTTCGGGATAATCGCTTTCGAGGCGACCGCTTTCGTCCACTCAGCCATCTCTCCAAAATTTCTATTGTTTTCGTATTGAAATTTTGGATTTCGAGCCTGGCATCGCCAGGTGAGAAATCTGATTGCCCTATGTCTGTTATATGCAATCATCCCGAGTCCCGCAAAGTGGGACGAGAGATCTAACTAAGCAAAAAAGTCCTGCTTACTATTTATCAAATCGAATTTCTTCTTTCGACTAAATTTTTTAATTTCAGATTCTCTTTTTCTTGCCATATTATAACTTTGACACAACTCTTGATACATCAATTCCAGTGGTTTTCTGAATCTGGTATATCGGCATTTATCAGTTTCATTATGATCTGTTATGCGCTTATGTGCATCCTTTGCAACTCCGACATAAAGTGTCTTGTCTCGTAAATTCGCATCATTGCAAGTGACAGCGAATTTACCACTCAGCCATCTCTCCCTGAATTTATGCCATTGTGAGGAGTTTGAGATTGTGCAGCCTGTTGCGAACCCGTCCTGAGATTGCTTCGGTCGCTTCGCTCCCTCGCAATGACGAAAAAGAAATGCAGGGTTCGATGAATCGAACCCCTACAATATATCGCAGGCTTACAAGGGGCCCGCAGGCGGAGCTTCTCCTGACATAATCAGGATTTCCGTAACGGTCATCCGCATTTCCAAAGTTTCCGAGCCCTTTGTCTTCGGCGTCAAGCGGAAGTCCTTTACTCTAAGCAAGCGGGGAGATTGCTCCAATTGGTAAATAAAATCCGCCAGGAAGGATATCTTCGATTCCGTTTCTATTTCAACCGTGTATTCTTTATAAGGCCCGGCCTTTTTTGCCGGGCCCGGTTTTATATCCGCAAGAAAAACGGAAGACTTCCTTGCCAATTTTTCTATTTCGCTGAGCAGTTTTGATTTTTCTTCTTCGTCCGAATAAGTCTGTTTTACATATTCAGTGTATCTTTCGTGTTCTTTGCTAATCGCCTCTTCCTGCGAGGCTATATACAGGGAACGCTGCAGCCTCTTTTCGTGAATGAGGATTTCGCTATTCAATTTATTCAGTCTATTCATAACCTGGCGAAGCACTAGCCTGTCAAAAAAGACGGCAATAATGACCGCAATCGAAATGTAAACTATGTATCTTTCTCTCTTAGATAATCTTGAAAAAATAAATCTCATCTGCTTTCCATTAACTGCTCTTTAAGGCCGGCTTCCAACGGGCAGACAATCTCAAAGTCCGTTAATTCCTTGCCCTCCACCTTCTGGGTGGTGGCAAATTTCGTATTAACATTCTCAAAATATTTTGATTCTTCCAAGGCATTGCGGAATTCAATGATTGCGGGCATATTATTGGACGTCCCCCGCAGGCTCAGTTGGCCCTTTCCGTCAAAAGCGGCGGATTTCAGATAAATCTCGGGTAAGATAACTCTGTGTATTTCGTAAATAAAATTAAGCGAGAAATTTTTTGTAAAGGCGCGCCTTTTTATCACATCTGTTTCTTTGAGCATACTATCTAATTTATCGACCTTTTCCTGAATTTTAAGGGTTTCCTGCTTTAAGCGGGCGAGATGCTGCTGCTTATTGTACATTCTGCCTAAAAAGATACTGGAGGTGGTCACCAGAATAAATACTAAATATATACCGAAAAGATATAAGTCTCTTCCCCGTTCCTTCACCCCTTTCTCTATTAACAGCTGGGGCGGAATAAGATTTATCTTCTGCTCAGGGTAGGTAAGCGCCAGGCCAAAGAGATAAGAAACGGATATATCTTTTGCGTTGACTTTATATTGCTCCAGGGCCTCTTCGGTTATAGGGATATTTTTAAGTTGAGGTATGCGCTCTATAAACGATAAGCTGAGTTTATTTTTTAAAACGGCCTCATTTATATTTGCGACCGGCGTCTCTGCGCCGGTAATTATAGCCCCGGATATTTCTTTATTTATCATTTCATTCTGGCAGGCATATATAGCATAGTTTGTTTCTTCGATAAATTTCCCCTGCCATTCGTCTATCGCGTTCTGCGACTGTAAGGCGCCGACAGAAATATTCCTGCAAAATATTAATTTATCTTTTAAAATAACCGTAAAATCGCTTTTGTCGTAATTTACATCGATCAAGGCCTGCGGCCCATCTGCCGCTCTTCCTTCACAGGCAAAACGGTACCAGGCGAACAGCCCTTCGGAACTTAAAGCTATTCTTTCCGTTTTCAGGCGGGCAGCCTCTAATATTTTAAAATACCGCCTGATGACGTCCCGATGCACGATAGCCAGCATTACCCTGCTGTATCCTTCCTCATTGGTATCCAGAATGTGGTAATCATAAATTATCTCCTCTTTCGTAAAGGGCGTCTGTTTGCCCACCTGCAGCTGCACCATATCTTTTATTTCGGCAGGGTTTGCGGAAGGCAGTTCAAGATTTCTGACAGCCGCCAGTTGATGCGGCAGAGAAACAACGAGGAAGTCCGAATCTATCTCCAGTTCTTTAGATAAACCGGCAATCCGCCCGGAAAGTTCTTTGTCCGACGGAGAAGCAATCTTTTCTGCCATAACTCTGCTAATCTTCCTTACTTTTCCGTGCAGCTCGGCCTGCACAACCTTTAGCCAGTCGCCGTTTATCTCTAAAACCGTAATCAGCCTTTTCTTTCTCTTGAGAAATTTCATCTCAGTCCTCGCGCCAATACAATATCTGCGCCGGCTTCTTGGCGGACCTGCTCACAACGCAGACAATATCCTTTTGCAACTTGCGCCCGCCCTTTTTTAAAATGCCGGCCGAGTTAATCCTGAAGACATCCGACTTCACGGCCAGCGCATTGAGAGAGGTGAGGCGGTTGATTTCCCCGGCCTCTTTCGTAAACAGAGGGCCTATATTCCTTATTTCGCCGGCAGTGTTAAAAATGATGTCGTCCTCCGTGCCGTCTATCCCGTCTTTGCCCCGGCGGAACTGCACTACCCGTTGGGCAAGTTCGCTGCTTAAACCCAATGCGTGCAGTACGCGCCAACCGGCAGTGTTAATATTGACCTTACCTTCTCCGTAAAGAGTGATTACCCCGGCAATCTTTGAAAAAATTCCGGGAGTCATCCCCTTAACCAGCAATAGTTCCTGCGGCATTTGAAAGTCGCCGCTCTTGCAGGGGTAAGGCAATTCCAGGCTCTCGTAATAGGCATTTTCGGCGCCTCCGGGAGAAACAATAATATCTATGTCTCTCCAGTCAACGATGGCATTGGCGATATCGGCGGCCGCATCCTGCTCTACTTCACCGATATTTTCTAACATACTTTCCAATACTTCAAGCGGCGCCTTGTTTATGCTAATCCTGCTGCTCTCATCCATCAAGCCGTACAAAATTATCTCTTGCGCCTCGCCGCTATCTTCGCCTTCCTCTTCCATCCGGTAACTGAGAGTTATATATCCCTCATCCAGAGGGATTTCTTTAAAAAGCTCTTCGCTGTTCGACCATCTTTCATTTAAACTATCGTACTTAGGAGTTTCATCTGCCTTTAATTCGATAATTCCCCTTTCTATTCCAGCCGCGGCTAAATAATACATCTTTGACCTATCCTGAAGATGGGAGGCTAAACGCAGCTGTCCGGAGGCATTACGGGCAAGACCGACGGCAAAAGTAGTCAAAAAGCTCAGCGTCC
>JAHIIS010000015.1 GCA_018899075.1 Candidatus Omnitrophota bacterium
AGAACTTTCTTAAAGTCGGCGTTATATTCTTCGCTTTTTACCTGCTCTTCGCCGGTTACTATTTCAAGCGAATCTATCAGCCCTGGGGGACCTGCGATACGGACTTTACGGTCTTTACGCGGGCCGCAGAGCGGATTGCCCAGAAAAAAGACGTATATCAGGCATCCTACCTGGAAACCGGCGTGGACTTCTACAAATATTCGCCTTCCTTCGCCGTATTTATGATTCCCTTAAGCAAACTGCACAAGCACCTCTCCGTGCCCATCTGGTATTTTTCCATTTTTGCGTTCTTCATCGCCTCTATCTTCTTTACTAAAAAGATTCTAATTGCCCAGAATAAAGAAAAAGTCCTCTCTAAGACTTTTTATTTCTTTGCCATATTGATGAGCCTGCGTTTTCTTTTAAGCGTTATTCAGCGGGTGCAAAGCGACTGCCTCGTCCTCTTTTTTTTAGCCCTTTTTATCTATGCGCTCTATCGCGAGAAACAGGCCCTGGCGGGCCTGTCTTTAGCCACTGCCTTAATGGTCAAACTTACCCCTTTAATATTTCTCCCTTTTCTTTTATTGCGCAAAAAGATTAAGGCAGCCGGGGCTTGCGTTTTTTTTATTCTATTTTACGCCTTTGTCCCCGCGCTTTATCTGGGCGCAAATAAGAACTTAGAGTATCTGAAAAACTGGCTTTTAGTGCATGGAAAAAATCCGCCCGGCTACATTACCTGGTACAAAAATCAGTCTTTGCTGAGCTCGCTGATGAGATTTTTAACCGGGGATTCGGAGGTTTCCCTGTTAAATTTAGAGCCGGCCAAGGTATACGTTATCTTTATTATCCTGGCGGCGGCCTTATTCTCCTTGATTTTTATTCTGCGCAGAAAAATCCGCATTGAGGCATCGGGCCTTTCCTATCTGACGGAGGTCTCTCTGGTGCTTATCTGTATGATTCTTCTCTCGCCTCTTGCCTGGAAGCACACCTTTGTGCATCTGATTATTCCGCATCTGGTTTTATTATATTATGTGCTCTATAAAAATCCCGCCGATAAAGTTACCAGGGCATTATTGATAAGCTCTTTCTTCTTTAATACTATATTAAACCCGGAGCTTACCGGGCCTTTTTCTAAAACTGTCCAGCTTTATTCAAGTGTAACTGCGGGCACGCTTATTTTGTATGTTGCCCTGTTGAGGATATCCTATAGACAATGAGGCGAGGGGTGGCTCGGGTTCTAGCCTTCGGAGCGCAGCGAGAGAAAGCACAGACAATATAAGTTTCTTCTGCTGTAATCGAGCGAGCACCGAAGGCGAACCCGAGACAGGACCCCGAGCCCGGATAATGAGGTAACGTACTCTGCAAACGCTAATCGTCATTCCCACCTATAACGAAATAGAAAACCTGCAAAGGCTCATCGCAGAGATTTTCCTGATACTGCCGGAAACGGGCATCCTTATTATCGACGACAATTCTCCCGACGGCACGGGGGAGCTGGCGGAAAAGTTGGCCCGGAAGAACCACCGCATCAAACTAATCCGAAGGGCCGCTAAATCAGGCCTGGGCAGCGCCTATATCCGGGGCTTCAAATACGCGCTCAGGAACAACTATGATTTTGTCTTTGAAATGGATGCGGATTTCTCACACCCGCCCGCCTATCTGCCTGATTTCCTGGCTCATACTCCCAAATATAATCTTATCCTGGGCTCGCGATACATCAAGGGGGGAGGGATTACCAACTGGGGAATATGGCGCAGGCTCCTAAGTTATGCGGCCAACCTTTACGCGAGGACAATTCTTGGCCTTCCCTATCGCGATTTAACCGGGGGATTTAAGTGTTATTCGCGGGAGGCGCTGAAGAACTTAAGGCTTGACTCTATTATCTCCGAAGGCTATGTATTCCAGATAGAGACTACCTACAGAGCGCATCGTAAGGGCTCTGCAATCAAGGAGATTCCTATTGTCTTTAAAGGCAGGGGCAAAGGGAAATCAAAGATTTCCCGGAAGATTTGTCTTGAGGCAATCTGGAAGGTGCCTTTATTGCGGTTTTTACGATAAGTTTCTTTGCTTTCCTTAACGCCCGGGCGCGGTGGCTTATCCTGTGCTTTATTTTCGGGCCAAGCTGGGCAAAGGTTTTTCCGTACCGGGGGACGATAAATACGGGGTCATAGCCAAAGCCGTACCTGCCTTTCGGCGCAAAAGCAATCCTGCCCCGGATTCTTCCCTCTACAGTGCCGGCCAATCTCGGATAATCGCAGACAGCCACAACGCACCTGAACTGCGCGCCTCTGTGCTCCGCCTTCCTGCCCGCGAGCATCCTAAGAAGTTTGCAGTTATTCTGCGCATAGGTTGCGCCTCTGCCGGCAAAACGCGAAGAGCGCACGCCCGGCCTGCCGTTTAAGGCGTCTGTCTCTAAACCGGAGTCGTCGGCAAGGGCCGGCTTTCCGGTAAATCTGGAAACAGCCATTGCCTTGCGAACGGCATTTTCCCGAAAACTCCTGCTCCCCTCTTTTACATCGGGACAGCCTGGGTATCTATCCAGCGAGATTACCTTTATCCTCAATCCCCCTAAAAGCCGGATTATCTCCCTTTTTTTATCCGGGTTCTTAGTAGCGATAACCAACTCTTTCACCTCAACGTCCTCTTCTGAATCCCAATCAAGTCTTTTATCCCCTTACGGGCCAGTTTAAGCAAGTCTTCCATTTGCTCTTTGGAAAAGGGCTCTTTCTCGACTGTGCCCTGAATCTCCACAAACTTTCCCTTTCCGGTCATCACCACATTCATATCCACGGAGGCGCCGGAATCTTCTTCGTAGTCTAAGTCCAGAAGGAGTTTGCCGCTGCATATGCCGACACTGGTGGCTGCGACATAGTCCTTAAGCGGTAACTCATCAAGCAATTTATCCTTCCTTAATTTCTCCAGGCAATTCACCAGAGCCACAAAGCCGCCGGTGATTGCGGCTGTGCGGGTGCCTCCGTCGCCCTGTAAGACGTCGCAATCTACCCAGATAGTCCGCTCGCCTAATTTATCCAGCTCCACTACCGTCCTTAAGGAGCGGCCGATTAACCTCTGGATTTCATGGGTGCGCCCGCCGACTTTGCCGATCCTGGCTTCGCGGGGGATGCGCTGCGTGCATGAACGCGGCAGCATCCCGTATTCGGCGGTAATCCAACCGCATCCTTTGCCCTTGAGAAAAGAGGGCACCTTCCCTTCCACCGTCGCCGTGCAAACTACTCTTGTGTTGCCTAATTCTATTAAGCAGGAGCCTTCGGCGTATTTGATATAGTCGGGCGTAATTTTGACCGCCCTTAACCTGTTATTATCCCTGCCGTCCGCGCGCATTATTTATTTCTCCTTCCTCTAAAAATATCTCTTCCTTGAGAATCGATCCCCACAATAAGAGGGAAGTCTTCTACCTGCAATTTATACATTGCCTCCGGGCCGAATCTTTTATACGCCACAACTCTGGCCTTCTTTACTCTGGTGGAAAGCAAAGCCCCGCATCCTCCGATAGCGAGAAAATAGACAGCCCTGTATTTTTTAATGGCGCGCCTTACTTCGGGGCTTCTCCCGCCTTTGCCAATCATCCCCTTTAGTCCCACTTTTAATAAATCCACAGTAAAGGCATCCATACGCGAACCGGTTGTCGGGCCGCAGGAACCAATCGCTCTTTTCTCCAACGCAGGAGTAGGGCCGCAGTAATAGATTATCTGATTTCTTAAAGAAATGGGCAATTTCCTGTTCTGCCTTATTGCCTTTGCCATCT
>JAHIIS010000016.1 GCA_018899075.1 Candidatus Omnitrophota bacterium
CCCCGGGAAAACCCACTAAAATGTCTGTGGTTATAGCTACATCTTTAATCTTCTTTTTAATCTTTGCGATTAAAGATAGGAACTTCTCCCGGGTGTATCGGCGATTCATTCTCTTTAGAATTTTATTATCCCCGCTCTGCAGGGGAATGTGCAGGTGGGGGCAAATCTTTTCAGAATCTGCAATTCTTCCTATTAAATCATTGCTAATCAGCTGCGGCTCGATGGAACTTAAGCGGATGCGAAATTCTCTCTCTATATTTTCTAAGGCGCTTAACACAGCAGCCAGGTCAAAACTTTTGTAATGGTAACTGCCCAGGCAGATACCGGTCAAGACTACTTCCTTAAACCCGCGGCGCGTTAAGCGTTCTACCTCTGCGGTAATCTCTTTCGGGCTTCGGCTCCTGGACACCCCCCGCACCAGGGGCACCTTACAATAAGAGCAGAAGTTATTGCATCCATCCTGAATCTTCACAAAGGCACGCTCGTGGTCTTTGAAGTCAGAGATTTTCAGGGGCAGGAATACTTTGTCGTTCAATGTAGTTGCTCCATTTATGGAGCAAAAATTAGTTCTTTGCCCAATAAATTGGGCAACTACATCAGGTGTTAAATTTAAAAAATTGATAATGCAATGTTTTTGGCGGTTAGGGACAATCCGGATTTTGTTAGAAATGCTTAGAATCTCTGCAGCATCTTTTTCGATGTAGCAGCCGGTAACAATTATTTTAGAGTCTGGATTGGAGCGCAGGAGCCTTCTGATCAGACGGCGGGATTCTCTGTCGGCCCGGGCCGTTACAGTGCAGGTATTGACAATATAAACATCTGCTATTTCACTATTATTTTCCCTAAAACCTGCGTACAAAAACTTTTCTCTTATGGCCTGGGTCTCATACTGATTGACCTTACAGCCCAGAGTATAAAATTTTACCCTTTTATTACATTGCATAAAATTGACAACTCCCCATGTCTAACGCCAGGAGATTCTCCAACTTATACCGTTGCCAGCTTTCGTATCAGGAGTTCCTGCTTCGTTGTGGAAGCTAATGCCTCCACTCCACAGGCGAGCACCGAATGTCCTTCGGCTAAGATGTTTATGCTTGCGTTTAAGTCTGCGCCTTCTGTGTGTCCGCATTGGATACACTGGAATTTTGCTTGGTTTATCCTGTTCTCCTTAGCGATATGACCGCAGAGCCTGCATTTGAGAGAAGTATTCTTGGGAGGTATCAGGATTAACTCTCCACCACGCCAATTTAGTTTGTAGGAGAGGAACTGTTGAAACATCTGCCAGCCCTGGTCAAGGATAGAACGACTTAATCCAGACTTGGCTTTTACGTTTGTTCCAGGGTTTTCCTTTGTTCCTTTAGCTGATTTAGCCATAACCCCGACTTTTAAGTCTTCCATCACAATCAAGCTGTGGCTTTGGGCTAATTGAGTGGAGGTCTTATGCAGAAAGTCTTTGCGCAGATTAGCGATATGGTTGTGGAGTCGTTCTATCTTTAGCTTAGTCTTTCTCCAGTTTGCGGAAACTTTCTTCTTCCTGGATAGTTTTCTCTGCAGTTTAGCTAATTTTTTTAGGTTCTTCTTTAGGGGTGAGATGCCTAAAATAGCTTTTCCATCTGAACATTGGGCAAAGGTAGTTATGCCTCTGTCTATTCCCATTTGAGATTGTGGTATTTCTTTAGGTGCGGGAAGAGCTAGTTCACAGTTAAAGGCAATATACCACCTTTGGCAGGTCTTAGATATGGTTATATGTCTTATTCTGCCTTTAATTTCTCTTGTCTTGGTGAAACGAACTTCTCCCAGCTTAGGCAGTTGGACCTGGCCAACCTTTTTGGAGAGCTGATTGGTTAAGGTTATACCCTGAGGAAGTCGGAATGAGTCGTGTTTGCCTTTGTTTTTGAATCTGGGATATCCTTTCTTTCCTCTCTTCCCATGCCTGCTTCTTTAAAGCTAAGCCCCTATTCCAGACATAACGGCAGGAGCCGGCTATCTGGTTACAGAGAGACTTTTGCTTTTCAGTTAAGCGAAGTCGATATTTGAAGCTCTTGGAGATTAGACCCTTCCTTAAAAAGGAATTATGAAAGGTCTAAAATTTTTCGCCTTATATCCCCATGTCTAAAGACAGGGGCTTTACGGCGTTTTTTGGTAAGAATTTAAAAAGGGCTACCAAGGGGATGCATAGGGGGGCATTCTGCTCTTGTGGCGCAGTATTTCCAATTCTCTTTTTAACGGCGCCCAATATTCGATATCTTTTTGACGCTCTGACATTTCTTCATCATGAAGTTGTAAATTAAGTTTTTGTATATCCGGGATAATAGCCGAAGCAAGAAGTGGCCTATCCACAAGACATTCTTTTGCTATTTTAGGATATTTTTTTGCTAGTTCAATTAATAAATCCGCGTCTCTGCATTCGCGAAACCACCACCTGAGGTGGCCACCTGAAGGATTATGTTTATTTAAAATGATATCGTTATCCATCAGGCGTTTTAGCATAAACCAATCCTTGTCCCGCTGAGTCTTTTTGCTCTGCACAAGGTCTCGAAGGCCAATAACATCTATGGAGACTTTATTTTTTAATGGCACTGTCTTCTTGCGTTCCCACAATTTAGCGAACGTGTCGCATCCTCGCAATTTAGATATTACATCAATGCGTAAGTTCTTCACCTCTTTTGCGGTACAGCGAAAATGACAGGCGTGGCCTTGTTCTAAATAGTTCATTTCCAGCGGCGGAACATAAATAAGCTTTGCCTTTAGAGTATCCAGGGCCTGCTGTAAACATTCGAGATTCTCCAGTGTGCACAATATGACAAAATCGGAATCCCGGCTAAACTCAGCAGCGCCGTAAATAATGCAGGCCTGTCCCCCAATCAATAAAGATCTAACGCGATTTTTCTTGAACGTAGAAAGGACTTTGAGGATCGGGTTCGGGGTCAAGACTGCCTCCTAAAGCAATATAAAATTTCCATAATTTAGTCGTTTCTAAAATACGTTGAGCGGGTGTAAGGTTAAGCCATTCTGTATCTTCATCCATAAACCCTGCTATTGACTTTGTTATTTTTCGTTTTTTCATCTCTTTTCCTAAATATCCTTAATGGGGTGATTTTAGCTTTGACCCATTATATCCTAAGATTATCTATGTGTAAAGCAAAACTGCCTAATTTGAAAACTGCCTAATTACGCTCTTTTCTTTATTATCTTTTTAGCTAATTCTGAATTGGGGATTAGTATCTCGTCTGTGTTGCTCTTTATTTTTGTAGTTATAAAACCAACCGATTCTATCTCCCCCGATATGGAATCAAATTCTATCCTCTCGCCTTTTTTGTATTCTTTCATCAGAAATCTGCCTGCCAATATACCTGCGACTATATCCTTTCCTGCGATAAGAAAGATTAAAGAGACGACAAGCGGCACAACGCCAAAAATAATAAACGCGTATTGAGCAATAATGGATGCAGCCACACCTAAATAATTCAATGCGAGCATTATCGCTAAAGCAATTATTGCGTAACCGGCTACCCTGCCTAAAAGGCCATACATTGGAATATTAGCCAGATGCGCTGTCTTCTCCACGAATTTGGCCATAAACTGGCTTAAGAATATTCCTAAAGCAAAGAGAATTGCGGCCACAACAATCCTGGGCAGATAAAAAACGGCTTGTTTTACTAATTGAGAAGCCATTTCTAATTCTAAGGTGTTAAATAGCATCACTAAAGCGCTAAAGATGATTAGCCAATAAAAACCCAACCCAATTACAGAAGAAGGGCTTCCGGTGATGCCGCCTCTTTCCAGGAAACG
>JAHIIS010000017.1 GCA_018899075.1 Candidatus Omnitrophota bacterium
AGAGAAAGTAGGAAGTAGATAAATATGCAGTACATTTCCAAAGATAATCTGTTCAGGCTATTGGACGCATTAAAAGCGGACTATGAGGTCTTTGTCCCTGTTAAAAAGGACGAGCAGCGCTTTTACAAAAGATATACCCGGCCTTCGGACGATATCGTCATCGGCGAAGTAAGGGCATTTGAGCCGCTGAAGGCCTTTTTTACGCGGGCAAGAGAAGTAGTGGCCGAAGGTTTTAAAGCCGGCGCCCCTCACTCGGCCGATAGGCCCGATGCTTTAGTGGGAGTAAAGGCCTGCGACCTCAAAGGCTTTAAGGTTCAGGACTTCGTATTTAAAGACCACGACTATAAAGACCCTTTCTATATCAAGAATCGCCAAGAAAACCTGATTATATCTGCGGATTGCACCTGCAGCCTCCAGAGCTGTTTCTGCCTTGCGCAAGATGTGCAGCCGTATCCGCAAGAAAACTTCGACATCAACCTCTCCGAAGTGACCCGTCTGCCTTCCGATAAGCGGGGCGGGCAGGAAGACGGCTTTGTTGTTGAGGCCGGCTCAAAAAGGGGCCAGGCCCTTCTTGATAAACATTCTTCACTTTTTGAAGAGGCGCGAAAGGAATTTATTTCCGGGAAGGACAATCAGCGGGCCAGGATTGTTAAAGAGGTAGAAAAGAATATAAAGGAAAACGGGGTCCCGCATCAGGGCCTGTATAAAGGTATTATAGAAAAAAAATACGAATCGGCTCTCTGGAAAGACGAGGCAAAGGCCTGCGTGGAATGCGCTGCCTGTAATACAGTTTGTCCGACCTGCCACTGTTTTCTTCTCTATGACCAGAAGGATGAAAATCGGATGGCGCGCTTGCGGAGCTGGGATTCCTGTATGCTCAAAGATTTTGCTCAGGTTGCCGGCGGCGCCAATCCCCGCGCAAGACTCTGGATGAGGTTAAGAAACAGGTTTGAAAAGAAATTCGATTTTTTCCCCAAAACGGCAGACATTTTCGCCTGCACAGGGTGTGGCCGCTGCATATTAGCCTGTCCGGCAAAGATTGATATAAGGAAGGTTTTAAAAAGGTTAGTCAGCGATGGATAACCCATATAGGCCTGTTCAAGCAGAGGTTATTGAGGTCACCACAGAGACCCCCACTATAAAGACGCTCAAACTGAGGCCAAAAGAGCAAATAACTTTCGTCACCGGCCAGTTTATAGAGTTGACTATTCCGGGAGTGGGCGAGGCCCCTTTTACCCCTTCCTCAAGGCCCTCGGTAAAAGATATACTGGAAGTAACCGTAATGAAAGTAGGAAAGGTTACCGAGGAGATTCACCGGCTTAAGACTGGCGACATTGTGGGCTTACGGGGCCCTTTCGGCAAAGGTTATCCCCTGGATGAGTTTAAAGGAAAAGAGATACTGGTTGTCGGAGGAGGATGCGGATTTGCGCCTCTGAGAAGCCTGATGTATTCTTTGTTTGAAAGGTCGCAAGATTTTAAAAAATTATTTTTTAGAGGCGGCTGCAAGACGCCCAAAGAGCTGGTGTATAGAAGCGAGACAGAAGAATGGTCCCGGAGAGAAGATTTGGACCTGAAACTCACGGTTGACGCCGGGGATAAGGAGTGGAAAGGCAATGTCGGCCTGGTAACTACTATTTTAGACGGCATAGATATAGACTGTAAAACGGGCATTGCTATTGTCTGCGGCCCGCCGGTAATGATGAAATTTGCGACTAAGAAACTGCTTGAAATAGGTTTTAAGGAAGAGAATACCTATCTTTCTATGGAGAAGAATATGTCCTGCGGTATCGGTAAATGCGGCCATTGACGCATAGGCACGTTCTATGCCTGCAAGGACGGCCCGGTTTTCCAGTATTCCAAAATAAAGGATTTTGCGAACATCTGGGATTAAACGTCTTTGGCAAGGGGTGGCAAAGGTTCCAGCCCGAGAAGCGCAGCAAAAGAAAGCTCGCGCAATATAACTTTCTTCTGCTGTAATTTTGCGAGCATCGAGGGCGAACCTTTGACAGGACCCCGAGCCCTGAGGAAGAGAGCGATGAGCACAAGTGCGGAACAGATTCATCAGGGAAAGCTAAATATCGAGCCTCAAAAGGGCAAGGATAAGAGGCTCTTTATTGACTTGGATATCTGCTCTTCCGGTCAATGTGAAAAGTGCGTTATCCAGTGCAGTTATCTTTATCATCCCGGAAATAACGGGATTATTTCCGTAGCTGAACTGGCAACATATTACCTTGTTTGCCGCCGCTGCGAAGAGGCGCATTGCGTCAATGCCTGTCCCGTGGAGGCGCTTGAGGAACAGGAGGAAAAGGAAAAACTGCTGGTCAGGCACAATATGCGCTGTATCAGCTGCAAATCCTGTTCTCACGCCTGCCCTTACGGCACAATCTATCCGGAACTTGCGCCTTTGTTGATTCATAATTGCGATTTCTGTCTGGATAGAAGGGCATGGCTGAACGACCCGCTTTGCATCCAGACCTGCCCTTACGGGGCGCTGAGTTTGAAGGAAGCCGGCCCGGAGATGGATGAGCATACGTTCCTTGCCGGCGATAATCTGATTGTCCATTCCACGCATTGGGACAGAGACAAAGTATGATTTATATATTTTATCTTATCTTTTACGGGTTTTTGTTGACGGCGGCAATCGGGCTTCTGCTCAGCTGGGTAGATAGAAAGGTCACCGCGCGGGTGCAGTATCGCGTGGGGCCGCCTGTCTTACAACCGCTAATCGATATTATAAAGCTTCTGGGCAAAGAGACCCTTATTCCGGCCGGCGCCTCGAAGACAACCTTCTTGATGGCGCCTGTTATAGGTTTAGCCAGCGCAATCCTGGTATCGACATTATTATGGGTAAATAACATAAACTCGAATAATACCTTTTTAGGTGATTTAATCGTCGTATTATATTTATTGACCATCCCTTCCATAAGTATAATTATGGGCGGCTTTGCCTCGCGAAATCCCCTGGCCAGCCTCGGCGCATCGCGGGAGATGAAGCTTATTTTGGGTTATGAGCTTCCTTTTGTGCTTGCGGTGTTGGTTCCCGTGATAAAGTCTGACTTTTCCCTCGGGCTTGGCCAGATTCTCAAGGTTCAGGCGCAAAACGGAGTCTTTGCGGGGAGTATATCCGGAGCTCTCGCTCTGGTGGCGGCCATCCTGTGTATGCAGGCAAAATTGACCCTTGTCCCTTTTGATATTCCGGAGGCCGAGACAGAGATTGTATCGGGCCCTCTGGTGGAATATTCCGGCCCGGGCCTGGCAATCTATAGGCTGATGAAGAATATGCTTTTATTTACGCTGCCTTTCTTTTTGATAGTTTTATTTATGGGTGGTTTAAGGTACGACGGCATACATCTTTTGAACGCCGCGCTAAAAGTTGTGGGCTTAGTCGCGTTGATTACGGTGATAAGAAACACCAATCCCCGGGTAAGGATTGACCAGGCGGTGCGGTTCTTCTGGGGGCCGGTAACCGTGCTGGCCGCAATAGCAGTTGCGTTGGCGTTAATGGGTAAGTAAAATGAGCATAAAACTCAAGGCATTATTAAAGTCTCCGTGGGTATTTCACCTGTCCACAGGAAGCTGCAATAACTGCGATATCGAGATACTGGATTGCCTCACGCCGCGATTCGATATCGAAAGGTTCGGAATGCTTCTTGTCCCGAGCATCAAACACGCCGATGTTCTTTTAATTACCGGCTCCTGCAACCGGCAGTCGGTTATAAGGCTTAAGAGATTGTATGAACAGGCCCCCAGGCCCTGCCTTGTAGTGGCAATAGGAGAGTGCTCTTTATCCAGAGGTATGTTCATACATAGTTACAACTGTCCTGTGCCGTTAGATAAGATTATTCCGGTGGATGTCTATATTCCCGGTTGTCCTCCTAAGCCGGAGGCGATTATCGCCGGCGTGGTCAAGCTTATCGAAAAATTAAAAGGGAAGTCATAAGTAAGAAGATGAACAGAGAAGAAATTTTAAAA
>JAHIIS010000002.1 GCA_018899075.1 Candidatus Omnitrophota bacterium
AGAAGGTGTAAACAGAGCGCTGAGTGAAGTTCATGAGATTGAACATCATTTAGATGTAGCAGTTGCTAAAAAGTATATTGTTAGAGAAAAGCATAGTTATTTTATAACTAAGTATGATGAATGCGGTAAAATGTTGAAAGGGTTAATTAGGTCACTGGAAAATATGAGACAATGATATGGTAAAGTCTAAGAAAGTCCTACCACCTACCACCTACCACCTACCACCTAAATATGCGCAGGTTGTATTGGGTTTGCCGGTGGATAGAGCTTTTACATATAGCATACCTGAGGATTTTAGAGGTTTTATCAAAGTTGGCCAGCGGGTGGAGGTGCCTTTCGGCCGGCGGCTTGAGATAGGATATATAGTGGGTTTTCTTAATAAAACACCGGTTAAAAAAATCAAACCGCTAAAAAGCGTCATTGACCGGGAGCCGCTTTTGGATAGACAGATGCTTAAGCTGACCCGCAGGGTGGCTGACTATTATTATGCCTCCTGGGGTGAAGTAATTGAGGCGGCCCATCCCGCCAGCGTGCGCAAGAGAAGGAGGCCTCTTCCCCTTCTTCCACACCCCCGGGGTGTGGAAAGCACCGGGGGTGTGGAAAGTGTGGATGTGTTCGCTCGCAATGGCGAATATGGCTTGTCTCACTTCGCCCGGCCGCATTCTTTAAGCGCTCAGCAGATGCGCGTTTTAAATTTAATTACAAAAAGCATTGAAAGAAGAGAACATCAGGTCTTTCTCCTGCACGGCATCACCGCAAGCGGAAAGACCGAGGTCTATCTTCAGGCTATAGCCTGCGCGCTTGCTCAAGGGACATCAAGCATTGTCCTTGTTCCGGAAATATCCCTTACCCCCCAGACCGTAGAGAGATTTAAGGCCAGGTTCGGCGAAAGAGTGGCGCTGATGCACAGCCGTCTTAAAGCAAGCGAAAGAGCCTCTCAGTGGCAGCTCATTAAAAATGGGCAGGCGCAAATCGTAATCGGCGCACGTTCAGCTGTGTTTGCGCCGTTTGCGAATTTAGGGCTGATAGTGGTGGATGAGGAACATGAGACGACTTATAAGCAAAAGGATACTTCTCCCCGCTATCATGCCCGCGATGTAGCGACTCTTCGGGCAAAATTAGCCAAAGCCACGGTTATTTTAGGGAGCGCCACGCCTTCTTTAGAATCGTTCTACAACGCGAAAAAAGGCAGAATAAGGCTCCTCTCTTTACCGGAAAGAGTAACCAAGAGAGATTTGCCCGAGGTTTCTATAATCGATATGCGCCGGGAAATAACGATGAGAAGGAGAAGGGCGAACATCCTTTCCCGCACCTTAGAGGTCGGGATTCGCCGGATTTTGAGTAAAGGAGAGCAGGCCATTCTTTTCTTGAACAGACGCGGTTTTTCTACATTTATCAATTGCACTAAATGCGGCTATGTGGCCAAGTGCAAACGCTGTAATGTCTCGCTTACCTATCATTACGCAACGAAGACGCTTATTTGCCATTATTGTAACTATAGTGTTGAACCCCCTTCGATTTGCCCGCAATGTAATTCTACGTATCTTAGTTATTTTGGCCTGGGCACAGAGAAAGTAGAAAGCGAGCTGCACCGCCTTTTTCCTCAGGCGCGGATTGGCCGGATGGATACAGATGCAATGAGTAAAAGAGACGCGCACGCAAAAATCTTAAGCGATTTTAAAGAAGGTAAAATCGATATTCTGGTGGGCACCCAGATGGTGGCTAAGGGCCTGGATTTTCCGCGGGTAAGCCTGGTGGGCGTGGTTTCGGCAGACACGGCCCTTAATCTGCCCGATTTTCGCTCGGGAGAGCGCACCTTTAATCTTTTGACCCAGGTGGGCGGGCGGGCCGGAAGGGGAGAGGCGGAAGGAAAAGTAATTATTCAGACCTATGTCCCCGAAAATTACGCAGTTATGGCGAGCGCCCGGCACGATTACCTCCAATTTTACCGGCGGGAAATAAAAGGCCGAAAGGCCTTGGGGCTTCCCCCTTTTGTCCATCTTGTAAATTTGGGTTTACGCGGCCGCAATCAGAAGAGGGCGCAGGATGCAGCAGAGGAATTGTCCATAAGGCTTAAGAAAAAAAGGCCGGCGAAAGCCATCCAGATATTGGGGCCTGCCCCGGCACTGATTCCGAAAATCCGGGGAAATTTCCACTGGAACGTTTTGCTTAAGGGAAGAAGAACGCAGGACTTGATTAAACTTTTAAGGCGTGTGCTTAAGGATTCTAAAAGATATAAGGGAATCCGTTTGAGCGTGGACGTCGACCCTATATGAAAATAATCTTTTTCGGCACATCGGATTTTGCAGTTTCTGCTTTAAATGAGCTTCTTTTAAGTAAACACAAGCTTCTGGGAATCGTAACTGCTGTGGATAAAAGGAAGGGAAGGGGCCAGAGGATAGGCCTTTCTCCCATAAAGAGTTTTGCCCAAAAAAGGGGCCTGGCCCTTTTTCAGCCCACGAATTTGCGGGATGCAAAATTTGTGCAGTGTTTAAAAAATGAGCCTGCGGATTTATTTGTGGTTTGCGCATACGGCAGGATTTTAACGAAAGAGGTCTTGCGAATTCCTAAAGATTGCGCTATAAATTTGCACGCCTCGCTGCTTCCCAAATACAGAGGAGCCGCGCCGGTTAACTGGGCGATTATCAGGGGAGAAAAAGAGACCGGCGTTACGGCCTTTAAAATGGACGAATATATGGATAAAGGAGAGATTATCTTGCAGCGAAAAACAGATATATCTCTTTCGGATACCGCTGTTAGCTTGGCGGAGAAACTTTCTAAGATTGGAGCAGAGGTTTTACTTGAAGCCATAGATTTGATTGAACAAAAGAAGGCAACTTTTATAACTCAGGATGAAAGCCGGGCGTCATCCGCTCCTAAGTTAAAAAAAGGAGATGGTTTGATAAACTGGGAGGCCGCAGCTTTTGAGATTCATAATCGGGTAAGGGGATTACAGCCCTGGCC
>JAHIIS010000018.1 GCA_018899075.1 Candidatus Omnitrophota bacterium
AATCCGCTGAAAAATTCTTCTATCATCAGCCATAGCAATCACTTCCTCACTTATTTCCTGTGGTAAAACTTTACCAGATGACTGCCGTCAAAAAAGAGATGCTGGGTTTCTGAAAGATAATCTACATTTATAGGCAAATTGGGATAGCAGCCGCGGTAAATCCATTCTTCTCTTACCATTCCCTGAGCATCGGTTCCGAGCACCTTGATTACATCGGGTTGCCCCCACAGCGACTTTATTTTCTCCTTGGTCATTCCTATGCGCAAGGGGCTCTCCCCCAAAGGCTGGCGCATTATTTCTTCAGGGCTGGGTGGAGTAATCTCTGCGCACCCCAAAAAGAACAGCACAAAACACAACCCCAAAAAGACTATAAATTTGTTGGCATCGAGCTTCATTATCTCCCTCCCTGAGTATTTTTTGCTCTCTGGTTGATAAAATTATTTAAAGCGGCTTCGTCCTTCGGGCCTATTTTAGTAAATTTAACTCCTGCGTCAAAGAGCCTTTGCCCCTTCTGTGCGATATTTTTTTTAGATGCCTCTTTCACCCAGGCTATCTCTCCCTGTGTAAAGATAGTCCGATGGCTCTGCGCCATATTTAGCTGGAGGCTCAGGACTGTCCCCGGAAACAGCTTTTCATTTAATGTCAGTCCTATCCCCCCCATACTTATATCTCTACTTCTTGAGTTCTGCTTTCCGGCTGCATTGCCGGAAAGGACCTCATACAAAACATCAATCTCAGTATTTATGCGGGGAGTCTTTCTCCTGTCTTTGTTTCTATTCCAAAAAGTATTTACTTTTGCAGATTTTCTCGCCAGTCTTCTTTTTCTATACTCATCCTGATAAATAACAGCTAATATAAGGAGTAAAAGTCCAATTACCCCTATTTGAATCATAATCATAATTCTTCTCTGTCTAAGAGCCTAACTGTGTCGATGCAATCTGGCCGACTAACTTCCCATCGGCCTTTCCTCCAAGCTCAGCCATTGCCAATTTCATTACCTTACCAAAGTCCGGTTTTCCTTTGGCGCCGGTTTCAGTGATTATTCTCTTAACTGCATCGGCAATCTCTTCCGGAGATAGCTGCTCGGGTAAATACTTGTTCAGGATTCCCAATTCCCTGGCCTCTTTTTCCACAAGTTCCTGTCTTTTTCCTTTTGTAAACTGTTCAATGGAATCCTGATGTTGCTGTACCTGCTTGGCGATAATTTTAATAACTTCTCCGTCCTGGAGTTTCTCTCCTTTTTTTTCAATCTCCTTATTCTGAATAGCGGCTTTAAGCATTCTTAAGGTAGAAATAGTAATCTTGTCTCTTTTCTTTAGAGCCTGCTTGAAATCGCCTTCTATTTTTTCCCTCATTTCCATTAAAAAACCTCCCAGTGAAGCACCTCGGTTACGCTTCTTTTTTTGTGGGCAGGGTAGCCGCCTCTGGCATAACCCAGCGCAATCATACTCACCAGCCTAAGCGGCTCAGCAGCTCCCAACATACTCTTAATCTTTTGACAATACGGTTTTTTATCGCCGGCCACCCAACAGGAGGCAATGCCTAAGTCGCAAGCCGCCAGCAGCATATTCTCGGTAGCCGCGCAACCGTCTTCTAAATAATACTTGGTATCCTTGCAGAATACGGCAATGCAACAGCCTGCATCTTTAATGAACTTGGCGTTCTCACAGAGTCTGCCCAGTTGTGCCAATTTTGTCTTATCCTGCACTACTACAAATTCCCAGGGTTGGATTCCTCTTGCCGTAGGAGCGCGCCTTCCGGCATCGACGATAGATAGAATCTTTTCCTGCGCTATGGGCTGTTTACTGAATTCCCTTACGCTCGCCCTCTTCGCTATAGCGGTTAAGGTTTCCATTTAGTCAAATATTCAAATTCTTTAACTGGTCATACATAAGGTTGCATAAATATTGAAAAAACTCTTGTTTGCTTTCTTCGGGAATTTTGACGAACTCAAATCCGGCATCGTAAGTGTTTTTTTCCTGTCCGCTTTCTTTTTCGGACCAGACAATCCTGGCTTTGATCGGAATAGGCTTAAGGCTGGTGGGTATTTTAATATTGATGTCTAAAACAGTGCCTTTAGGCAATTCCTCCTCAACGGCAAACCTTGCGCCATTTGGGCTGACATCTTTAGTAATGCTCTTGCGGCGAACAGGCTCTCTTCCCGGAATAGTATAGCTGATTTCTAAAGGAATCTTTAAGCGCACATATCTTCTTCTCTCCTGCATTCTATTCCCCCTTAAATATACTACAAAACAAATCGTAAATCCACAAGAGGAATTTTTACTTCAAACAGCCAGCGTCATTAAGTCGTAAGCAACAAGAACTTCGCCCTTAAATGCCTTTTTTGCCTGTCTGGCTATTGCCTCCTGCCGGCAAACGGGATAGAGATGGGAAAGCACAAGTTTCTTGCAGTGACACGCCCGGGCGATCTTTGCGGCTTCTTGAGGAACCAGATGCCCCTTTACTTTCATCTCGTCAGGAAAAGAACAGTCTAAAATTAAGATGTCGGCATTCTGTCCAAGTTTAACTATATTTTCGCAAACATCCGTATCGCCGGAGTAAACTACGACTTTAGCGTTTGACTCTACTCGATACCCCAGGCTTTCCGGGGCATGCTGCATCCGCATTGTACGTATTTTATATGCGTGGCGTTTGAGTTCTTGCTCTCCTATTTCTCTTAAGATTACTTCATAAGCTTCGGGCCTGATAACGTCTCCATAAAGATTTAATAAGCCGGCATAGAACCTTTCTAAACCCTCGGGGCCGATTACAGTCAGCCTCCTGGTGCGCAAAGATAAAGCATATTTTGCGGCAAATAAAAAGGTTGCCAGGTCCAAGGTGTGGTCGGTATGGAAATGGGTATAAAAAATACAATCGAGGTCGTGATAAGTAATTCCTATCTTTAGTAATTTCCCGACTATTCCGGGCCCTGTATCAAAAAGCAAGTTTTCATTTTCTATTTTTATAAGGAGTCCACAGGCACCTCTTTTTAAAGAAGGGGTTCCGGTACCTGAACCCAGGATTGTTATTTCCATCCTTCGACTTTTAAAAGGTTATCACGAACCGTAGGTGCTGTTGACGCAGCGATTTTCTTGATCCTTAAAGGACAAATGTTACAGAGTGGCCTTTTGCGACAGAACTCTTTGGCCAGGCGCACAATCAAGGCATGGTATTCATTAAACAAATTTAGCCTGCGGGGAAGATTTTCTTCAAATAAAGACTGGACCTGCTCGTAGCTGGCGTGCCTTTCAATTAATTTGTGGCGCAAAAGGAATCTTCTGGTGTAGGCATCTACAACGAAAACCGCCCTTTTAGCCGCATATAACAAAATACTGTCTGCGCTCTCAGGGCCAATTCCTTTAATCCTGAGCAACCTTTCTCTTAAAAGTGCGGGTTTTAAGAGAAACATCGACGATAAGTCCCCCTTGAAGTCAACAAATAAAGTCTCCAGGAAGCTCCTGATTCTGGCAGCCTTAACATTATAATATCCACAAGGCCTGATAAGTTCCGCTACTGTCTTTAGGTCGGTGTTATATAATCTTCCGGGGCTAATCAGTTTCTTTTCCTTTAAACGGGAAATTGCCTTTTCTACATTTGTCCAGCTGGTATTCTGCGTTAAGATAGCCCCGATTACTACTTCAAAAGCGTTTTCTGCCGGCCACCAGTGCTGCGGCCCAAAATGCGAATAAAGTTTTTTATAAACACCCTTTAAATATCCGGCAATATACCTCTCAGGCGCCACTATCCACCTATTTCAGGAACCGTCCAATGTCCCTACTTGATTAAGAAGATTCTCCGTTGCAAAGATGGGACAGCCCGCTCTTAAGGCTAAGGCGATACTATCGCTCGGCCGGGCATCGACAACAACTGCCTTGTCCCCGGTGCCGTTTAAAACTAATTTGGCGTAAAATGTATTTTCCTCAAGCCTGTCTATAATTACCTCTTTCAAAGTCGCCCCTAATTGCTCAATGATGTTTTTAAGCAGGTCGTGGGTCATTGGACGGGGAGTGCGGATTCCGCTAATCTTGAGCTTAATGGCCGAGGCTTCAGGAATGCCGATTATTATAGGGAGAGTGCGCTTGCCTCCTTTTTCTTTTAACACCACCATCTGCTCTCCCCTTGTCTCATTCATCAGTATCCTGATTAATTCCATCTCTATCATTTTCTTATCCTTTTCATTTTGAAGACCGCAGCACGTATTGGCCAATCCT
>JAHIIS010000185.1 GCA_018899075.1 Candidatus Omnitrophota bacterium
AAAGGTTTAAACCTGTAAGCGTACATGCCTTTACCGCTACCGCTACGAAAGAAGTGCAGCAGGATATTATAGAACAGCTCAGGCTTATTAACCCCAAGGTCCATATTGGCCAGGTGGGCCGCCCTAACTTAACCTATCGGGTAATACCGCGTAAACAAATTTTAAAACAGATAATGAGTGTTTTAGTAAAACATGCCAATGAGGCGGGCATCATATATTGTTTGCGCCGCAAAGATGTAGATGCTGTTTCAGCAGACTTAAAAGGCTTTGGCATCGATAACGCCGGCTATCATGCCGGTATGCCGGATGAAGAGCGCCATATAGCGCAAGAGAAATTTGCCCGGGAGGAAGTGAATATAGTTGTAGCCACAATAGCATTTGGCATGGGGATTGACCGCTCTAACATCCGCTTTATCATTCATGCAGGCATGCCAAAAAGTATCGAACATTATCAGCAGGAGACAGGCCGGGCCGGAAGGGATGGACTTTCAGCTTCTTGTTATATGTTTTATGGCGGCGGAGATTACCGATTATGGAGCTTTTTCGCTGAAGAGTCCTCTGAGCGGGAAGTGGCGATGAAGAAGTTAAGAAGCATTTACAATTTTTGCACTCAACCCCAATGCAGGCATAAGGTATTGGTAAATTATTTCGGGCAAGATTATGGGAAACGTTCCTGTGATGCCTGCGATTATTGCTTAAACGAACTTGATATGGTTGACGATGCGCTTAGCCTTGGACAGAAGATACTATCCTGTGTGGTTAAGGTTAGACGCAAATACTATGGATTTGGCGCAGGCCATGTGGTAAATGCATTAAAAGGTAAACTGACTGAAAAGATAAAACGTATGGGGCATCATAATTTGTCGACATTTGGTATAATACAAGAGGAGTCAGAGGTATTTATACGGTATATGATCGAACAATTAGTAGGACAGGGTTTTTTATCCAGGGAAGGAGAATTTTCAACGCTTTCGGTAACAGATACAGGAAAACAGTTATTGCGCGGAGAGCTATCACCGGTACTGGCTAAACCCTTGCTTGGGGTGAAGAAAAAAGAAGTCGTAAAGATAACTATGGAAAGAAGAAAGAAAGAATGGCAAGACATAGATCAAGAACTATTTCAAAAGTTGCGTGAAAAAAGAACAGAACTTGCACAAAAAAGAGCCGTTCCTGCATACATTATATTCGGTGACAAGACCTTGAGAGATATAGCCGCGAAAAGACCTGTAACTAAAGAGGCATTTTCAAATATCTATGGCGTAGGTGAGAGCAAATTAAAATCTTACGCAGATATATTTATTAAAGTTGTCAACGATTTTGGACTAAATCACTCTCATTCATCTGAAAAAACGAAGCAGATGAACAAGAGGGGCTTTTTATAACACTATGAAAAATTCCTCTTGACATAACCTCCAAGTATGATAAAATGTCCACTGTAAATAAATGTCCATAAAATAGTGGACATTTATCTATGAAAGACATATTTCCAGGAGGAAACAATGAAAACCATCTTTAGTGATAAAGCCACAATAGTTATTCGCGCTATGCTGTCTCAGCCTGAGAAAAAGTGGGTAGCCAGAGACTTTGAGAAAGAGTTTGGCGTAGGACGGGCAAGAGCCGCGGCAGTATTATCCATATTGCGCAAGAAAGGTTTTGTCGGAGGAATTCGTTCCGGGAGATTGGCACACAATATATTGCTTAATAAGAAAGCCTTATTAGACGAATGGCTTAAATTTTATAGCTTTGAACTCAATAAAACTTATCTTTATTACTCGCCTTATGAGAACGTGCTCCCACGGTTAAAAGATTATTTTGAAGCGAAAAAACTGGCTAATGGATACGCTTTAACTCTTCATACAGGCGCGAATTTTATTACTAATTACGTGAACACACAAGCTGTGTACTGTTACTTGAAAGATGAGGATTTCAATGAAGTATCGTTGGATTTAAGGCAAGCGTTGAATTTAAAAGAACTAAGGAAGGGAGGAAATTTTTATCTGATCAGGCCGTATTATAAGAATGGCGCTTTTTTTAATAATAAAAAGATAAATGGATATAATATTGCTTCATGCCTTCAGTTGTATTTAGATT
>JAHIIS010000019.1 GCA_018899075.1 Candidatus Omnitrophota bacterium
CCTGATAAGAATCTAATAGAATTTGTAGAAGAATTGAAGTAAAAACATATTGCTTATTTTAGCGATTTAACATATAATTTCTTTGGGCGCCAGGGGGAAGAAAGTGGAAAATTTAAAGAATTTAGACAAGCTTGATATCCGGGCCAAAAAGGCAATTGAACTATATTTGAGAGAACTATTAAAAATCCATCAGGACAATATAGTGTCTATTTTCTTATGCGGGCAGGCAACAGGTAGAGATTATGTCCATAAAGTTTCTAATATTAATCTCTTCGTCGTCTTGGAAAAATTGGAATTTCAAGACTTGCAAAAAAGCCTTAAGCTTGTATCCAGAGGGATAAATAAAAAGATTGCCGCGCCCCTTTTCCTTACGCGCAAACATATGGAAAGCTCAACTGACGTATTTCCCATTGAATTTCTGGAAATGAAAGAAAGCCATCTGCTCCTTTACGGAGAAGACCTTTTAGGCCCTTTAGAGATAAATCCGGCCAACATAAGGCTATTCTGCGAAGAGCAGATTAAAGGAAAGTTGATTAGAATAAGGCAGGCCTATTTAGAAATAGGATTAAAAAGGAAGGGCATAGAAGCATTGCTTAAAGAGTCCCTTACTTCGCTTACGCCCGTTTTTCGCAATTTAATCAGGTTATCCACAGGGATAGACCCTCCTAATTCCTTTAAAGGAAGGGTCTTAAAAGGCAAGGCCCCGCCGGTCGAAAAGCAGGAAATCTATATTCAAGTCTGCACTGAATTTGATTTAGACGGAAATGTCTTTCTGGCAATTCTGCGCGATACCAAAAATGACGAAAAGATAGATGCGCAGGACGCAGAGGTCTTTTTCGAAAGATATATCGCCCAGATACAGAAGCTCGCCATTGCCGTTGACCAGTTATGAGGTTCACGCATAAATTAATCTTTGTATTATTAGCCGGGTTTCTCTGTTTTGCTTCTGCGCTTTCAGCCGAAGAGCCTGCTTTTCCCGAGCCGCAAGGTTTCATCAATGATTTTGCCGGTTTAATTGCGCCTTCTGACTTTCAGCAGCTGAATGCCCTGGCGCAGGCTTTAAAGCAAAAGACCACTGCCGAGATAACCGTGGTCACTTTAAAGACCACCAAGCCCTACGACATCCAGGACTATTCAGTAAGGCTGTTTGAGAAATGGAAGATCGGCAAAGCCGGTAAAGACAACGGCGTCTTGTTGTTAGTAGCTGTTGAAGACAAGAAGGCCTGGATAACCACCGGCTACGGATTAGAAGGCGCGATACCCGATGCTGCGGCAAGCAAGATTTACCGCAATATTATCGCCCCCTATTTTAAAAAGGGCGAATTTTCCAAGGGCATTCTCGCCGGCAGCATTGTGATTGTGGACTTAGCGGCCCGTGAGTACAACGTATCTATAGAAGATTTACCAAAACTAACTCAACAATACGTGCGGCCGGTGGAAAAATCGCCGCTTGCCTCTTTCATCCAGGGCCTGTTTACTCTGCTGTTTTTTGTCCTCTTCTTTGGTTTGCGCCTGGGCCTGTTTGGTTTCCTGCTTTTAGGCACAGGCAGAAGAAGGGGAGGGTATTGGTACGGAGGGGGGTTAAGCGGAAATTCCGGCGGCTTTGGGGGCGGCTTTGGCGGTTTTGGCGGCGGTTTTACCGGCGGCGGTGGCGCCGGCGGCGGATGGTAAAAAAGGAGGTTGCGATGAAAAAAGGTGTATTGATTCTAATTGTGGCCGTTGTCTTTCTTTTGGGCCTGGCCGGCTGGTTTATCCGGGGACTCAATTATGTGGTTATTCTGGACGAAAATGTCAACCAGTCCTGGGCGCAGGTAGAAAATCAATTACAAAGGAGAAACGACCTTATTCCCAATCTGGTCAACACTGTAAAGGGTTATGCCGGCCATGAAAGGGGAGTGTTTACTGAGGTTACGCAACTTCGCAGTCAGTGGGCAAGCGCGGCAACCCGCGGGGAAAAAATTACCGCAGCCAGAGAAATGGGAGGCGTGCTTTCGCGGCTTCTTTTGGTTGCCGAAAATTACCCTGATTTAAAAGCCAACCAGAATTTCCTGACTTTACAAAGCCAGTTAGAGGGGACAGAAAATAGAATCGCCGTAGAAAGACGGCGCTACAATCAGGCGGTAATGGGCTTTAACGCTTACAGGCGCACGGTATTCGGCAGCCTGTTTGCCCGCATGCGCGGCTTAATTAAACCGGCAGAATATTTTGAGGCAGAAGAGGAAGCTGCAAGAGTTCCGGAAGTAAAATTTTAACCGGGAGGTGGTAAAATGAGATGGTTCATTGCTCTGGTGGGAATCTTTTGGATTACACTGGGCATATTTGCCCTGGTAGCTACCAAAAGGACGACTCTGGCGCTGAATAACTTAATAAAAAATACGCGGCGCCAGACCTTAGGCTTAGCCGGTTTAATCGTCGGCGTGCTGCTTTTAATTTCAGCCTCTTCCACAACAGAGGCCTGGTTTGTGCGCGCGCTGGGTATTCTTGCCTGCCTGAAAGGCGCAACGACTGTTTTAATGTCCCAACAGAAAATGAAGGCAGTGATGGACTGGTGGGTGGCTGGGCCGGAGATTGTGCATAAAGGCTGGGGCGCCTTTATGTTGGTTTTAGGCGTGGTTATGTTTTATATAATTTAGATGCGCGCTGTAATTCAAAGGGTAAACACTGCCTCGGTAACAGTCAATAATAAAGTAGCGGCCGCTATAAAAAAGGGGCTGGTAATCTTTTTGGGGGTGGTAAAAGAGGATACCTCTTTTGACGCCCGGTCCCTCGCCAAAAAGATAATGGAATTACGCATCTTTGGCGACCGGCAGAGGAAAATGAACCTATGCGCAAAAGATGTAGAGGCGCAGCTGCTCGTTGTTTCGCAGTTTACCCTGTGCGCCGACCTGGGAGAAAGCGGCCGGCGGCCAAGCTTTGACCGGGCAGCGCAGCCGGCAACGGCGGAAAAACTCTATCTTGAATTTATCCGCCATCTGAAGGAGGCGCAATTGAAGGTCGAGCAGGGGATGTTTAAAGAATATATGACCGTGCGTCTTGAGAACGACGGCCCGGTAACCTTTATCCTGGACAGCAAGAAATGACCAGAGAAATCGTAAAGACCATTATCAACAAATGTCTCGGATATAAAAAAGGCGAACATCTGCTCATCGTCTGCGACGATAAACTGAAAACGTTAGCCCGGGCCTTTTATAGAACGGCGCAGGCAGAAGGCATAGAGCCTGTACTGCTTGAGATGCCTCCCCGCCGGATGCACGGCCAGGAGCCGCCCAAAGAAGTAGCCGCGGCCTTAAAAACAACGGATATAGCAATTCTCCTGACCTCGATGTCCCTTTCCCATACGCAAGCGCGCAAAGAGGCCTGTGCAAAGTTTGGCACCAGAATTGCCAGCCTGCCGGGGGTAACTGCGGCGATACTCAAAAGGTCGATTAAGCTGAATTACTCTTCTTTGAAGAAGAGAGTGGAGAAAGCGGCAAACCGCTTAAGCAAAGGGAATAGGGTAGAGGTATATACGGATAAAGGCACGCATCTTGTGATGTCCATCCGTAAAAGATACGGGTTCTCCGACCACGGATTATATACGAAGCCGGGTTCCTTCGGAAACCTGCCGGCGGGAGAGGCCTGCATTGCGCCCTGTGAGGGGACAACTAACGGACGCCTGGTTGTCGACGCAAGCGCGCCTCTGGTGGGAAGGCTTAAACGCCCGGTAGAAATAATTATTAAAGACGGCTTTGCCCAAAATATGCCCTTTTCCAGGATTGCTTCTTTAATTAAGCCTTTGGGCAGATGCGCCTTGAATATCGCCGAATTCGGCATCGGCTTAAATCCTAAAGCCAGGGTAACAGGCAATATCCTGGAAGACGAAAAGGCAGAGCAGACCGCCCATCTGGCTATCGGCGCAAACATCTCTTTCGGGGGCAACGTATCCTGCCCCTGCCATTTAGACTTTGTATTTTTTAAGCCGCGCATTCTAATAGACGGAGACAGGCTATGCGTATAGGCATAATTCACTGGGGTTTTCCTCCCCGGGCGGGCGGGGTAGAGGCGCACCTGACCACGCTGTGCCCGGAGCTGGTGCGCCTGGGGCATCAGGTGTTCGTGCTCACAGAAACAATGCCCGGCGTAGCCTGCGAGCAAAGCATCTCCGGCGTCAAGGTAATCCGCCGGAAAGAGCTTTCTGCGGCTAATTTAGATAAATGGGCTAAACAGAAACGAGACTTATACGCAAAAGTAAAACCGGTTTTAGAAAGTTTCCTCACGAAAAACAGGATTTCCGTTGTTCATGCCCACAATATCCATATGGATTTTTTTGATTTTGCCCGCGCGCTTACAGATATAAGTTGCGAAAAAGCAATTCCCTGCATAGCAATTTTGCATAACCATATATTTATAGACCGCAATATGCGCCCGATGAAACGGATTATTGCCGGGCTTCCCTGGGCAAGGATTATCAGCGTAAGCCAATTTATCAAAGGGAAAATAATAAGAAGCGTGCCCGGGGTCGATAGAAATAAACTGGGGATAATTTTGCACGGCATTGATTTAAAGAAATTCTCTCCCTTGACTTCCAAAGAGAAGGATAAAATAAAAGCAAAATACAAGTTTTCCGGGCGCAGGATTATCTTACATCCGGCCAGGATAATGCCCTGGAAGGGGATAGTCCCGGCAATCCGCGCAATGCCCAAAATCGTAAAGAGGTTTCCTCAAAGTTTAATGGTGCTTACGGGCAGGATAAAGCCGATACACAAAGACCAGAGCGAAATCTCCCGTTACAACAATTTAGTGGACAAGACCATAAAAAGGCTCAATCTAAAAGACTATGTCTATATGGGAAAATATACATATCGCGACATACCCTTTTTGACAAAGATAGCCGAAGTGGTAATTTATACTACCATAAAGGACGAGCCTTTTGGGCTCTGCCCCGTAGAAGCTATGGCCTGCGCAGTGCCAGCGATAGTTACCAGCTCCGGCGGGTTAAAAGAATCGGTAATCCAGGGCGAGACCGGATATATTATTGAGAAAGACGAAAAGAAGCTGCCCGGACAACTGGCGGAAAAGGTAATAAAACTGTTTTCTCAGCCCAAGCTGCGCAAGAGCATGGGCCGCTCAGGCAGGCAAAGGGCGAAAACGCATTTTGCTCTCGTAAGAATGGCTGAGGACTTCATCAATGTCTCCCGGGAAGTCATAAATCGAAAGGGGTGTCGATGAAAAGGCTCTTTTTAAGCGCATTTGCTTTATTCTTATCGTTGGCATTAACAGGCTGTGTCCGGCGAATAGTAATCATAGACTCACAGCCCCAGGGGGCGCAGGTTTACTTTGACCGTAAACTTATCGGGCAAACGCCTTATACCCACGAATTCCTGTATTACGGTGCCCACCGCCTGGAACTGGTTAAAGAAGGACATGCTAACCTTAATACTACACTTAAACTAAAAGGGCCAATTTATGAATATTTTCCGCTTTCGGTCTTTTCTGAACTGCTTATTCCCTGGCAAATAAGCGATGAACACAGCTTCGCTTTTAAATTGGAAAAAGGGCAGGCCCAAAAACCGGTTATTTCTCCTATCGAGCAGCCGCAACCGACTTTGCCTTCTCCGCAATTAGAACGGATAGAAGAAAGGCAATAACAAATTTCAGATGGAGAAAAAAATGGTTATCGTCGTTCTCTTGATTTTGACGGCTATTCTGTGGGGCTCCTCGCCGATATTGGAAAAAACAGGCCTGCGCAATACCTCACCCCTTATTGCCTTAACAATAAGAAGCGTGGGAGTAGCTGTAATCTTGTTAATAATGCTGAGCTGTATGGGTAAATTAAAAGAACTCTTCAGTGTTGAGGGCAAGACTGTAATTTTATTCACAATCAGCGGGATTATGGCGGGGCTGTTGGGTATGTGGACCTATTTTGGCGCCCTAAAAGCCGGTGCTACATCAAAGATAGTCCCCATAGCCGCATCCTATCCATTAATCACTGTTCTTTTAAGCATACTCATCCTCAAAGAAGGTGTCACTCTGGTGAGATTAATAGGCACTCTGCTTATTATTGCGGGCATCTGGTTAGTCAAATAACTTTTTACTTGACAAATTAATAAGTCTGTGCTAAAGATAGATAAGTGCATCTAAAAAGGGATAATTCAAGTAGTTTGAGGCTTGAATGAAGGGAGGTGAAAAGATGCGTAAATTTCTTTTGGTTTTAGTAGCTGTCATACTCATTTCTAATTTAATCATAACTCCTTGCTTTGCCGACGTATGGCGCAAACTGGGCAGAGGCCTGGCAAATACCGTAACCGGCGTAGTGGAAATCCCCAAGAAGGTTATTATGATAAGCAAAAACGACAACGTCCTTCTGGGCTTGACCTGGGGTCTGGTTAAAGGAACGACAGTAGGTATGCTGCGCACAGTTGCCGGCATATATGAAACTGTAACTTTTCCTATTCCCGCACCTGCAGACTACGAGCCGATAATTCACCCGGAATTTGTTTTTGAGGGATGGGAATAATAATTAAATAATAAATCTGCGGAAGGCTCATCTTGAGTATATGACAAGGTGAGCCTTTCGTTTTTATGCTTGACAAAGTATATATATTAGTGTATACTTATAGCGGAAGGAGGAATTTGCTATGAGCGTGATTGTGAGAAAACTATTTAAACACGGTGGCAGCTATGCAGTAGATATACCCATGGACTTTGTCAAAAATGCAGGCACTAAAGAGGTTATTTTAGAGAGCACTCCCAAAAAACTAAGCATCCGGCCCAAAGCAGAGTTAGATACTATTGAATCAGAACCTCTATTTGCTGAATTTATTACTGCATTAGCAGTTGATGCTATGAAACACCCG
>JAHIIS010000020.1 GCA_018899075.1 Candidatus Omnitrophota bacterium
AACGCGCTGAAGTCCCCGCTTTTTTCTATCGCTTCTTTAAGCAGGCCTTTTATTCCTTTTTCAATATCCATACCTTGCGAATTAACCTTCCTTTTTAAGCTCGCGCTTTTTTGCTAAATCCGGCCTGGTTTGCAATACCTTCAAAAATACGTTTACCATATCCGGGTCAAATTGCGTGCCGCTATTGGCCTTTAATTCCGCCGTCGCTTGGGACAGGCTTAAAGCCTTGCGATACGGTCTTTCGGAAACCATCGCATCAAAGGCATCGGCTACAGACATAATCCTGGCACCCAGGCGGATATCCCGGCCTGCGAGACTGTGGGGATAGCCTTTACCGTCAAATCTTTCGTGATGCTGCTTGACTAATTCGGCCACCTCTCCCAAAAAACCAATCGGTTGTAAAATCTGCGCCCCTCTTAAAGAATGCAACTTTACTTCATCCCATTCTTCCGGCGAAAGTCTCCCTTTTTTATTTAAAATATAATCGTGGATTCCTATTTTACCCAGGTCGTGCAACTGACAGGCCTGCTGAATAACCTCAATTTGCGAAGCGGACAAACCCAATTCTTCTGCAATAGCCACAGCACAGGTGGTAACATTTTCCGAATGGCTGCGCATGTAGCGGTCTTTGGCCTCCAGGGCCGAGGCTAAGGCAGAAATTGTATGCACGTAAATTTCTTTTAAGTTTTTATAAAGTAAAGCGTTCTCGATGGCAATAGCTGATTCGGCAGCAATCTCTCTCAACAACAATAAATCGCCTTGCTTAAACGACTCGCCGTTTGTTTTATTATTTCCGTTGATAACGCCGATAATTTTACCCTTGGCTTCTAAAGGGACACAAATTAAGCTGCCGGCGTAATATCTCTCTTTCTTTCTGCCGATGAAGCGGCTGTCCTGGCCTATGTCTTTTATTAAAAGCGCCTCTTTGTTTTTCCAGGCCCATCCGGATATCCCCTGGCCTCGTGTGATGGCTTCCTTTTCTATCCTTTTAAAGTTTATTCCCCGCGCGCCTAGAACCCTTAACCTCTCGGCAGCAGTCTCCTCAACTAAAAGCACTGTGCAAATTTTCAGGTTTAATACTTCGGTCGTGCATTTTACAATCGTATCCAGAACCTCGTTTAACTCTAAAGTCGAAGAGGCCTCCCGGCCTATCTTGTATATATAGCTTAATTCTTTGGTCCTTTCTCTGACAATCTTTCCCAAATTCAGACTGCGCCTGTTTGCTTCCTGCCGAAAGCTTTTAAGCCGCTTGAGCATGTGATTAAAATTAAAAGCCAATTCTTCAATTTCAGCGCAGGAGCGAATTTTGATGTGCTGGTCAAAGTTCCTTTTAGACACCGCTTTGGTTGCTTCGACTATCCTGCTGAGCGGCCTGGTTATCCCCCGGGATAAAAAAGAAGAAATAAACAGCGCTGCGATAATTGCCAGGCAAGTTATGACCAATCCCGAAAGCATAATTATATTTCGCAATTTATCTACGTCTTCGGCCTTTAAAATGTCATTTGATATTTGAAACAGGAAAAGTAAATAGGAGGAACTTGTAAGAAGGATTAAGAAAAGGATAGAGAAAACTGTTCTTGTCCTGAATCTGCCCATATTTCTATCTTGTTATTTCTCGGCATCACTTTCCAGATTTACCTGCGGGGCATCTGCCCACAATCGCTCCAGGTCATAAAAGTCTCTGGTGGGAGCGTGAAAAAGATGCACAACTATGTCGCCGCAATCTAACACTACCCAAAGCGCATACTGCCGGCCTTCGATGTGCCAAACTTTATGCCCGAGGTGCTTAAGCTTTTCTTTGATGTAATCGGTTATAGCTCTAACCTGGCGGGTTGAATTTCCGCTACAGATAATAAAGAAATCCGTAATATCGGAAGTCTTGCTTATATCCAATATTACTATATCGTGCGCCTTTTTGTCCTGGGCAATCTTAGCGACAAGCAGGGCCTTGGAACGGGAATTTATATCTTATCACCTCTTTAGCTTTACTTAACCTTTCACAATCCTGAAAAGAGAAGTTCCACAATCAGGGCATTTGCCCTTCATTGCGTTGCGACCGTTCTTCAGAGTCACTTTTTGGGCATCCTTCATTTCCTTTTTGGCCTTGCACTTCACGCAATATGCTTGCATTTTACACCTCCTTTAAGTGTTTTTTATTCTAGCACGGTATAATCCTTTTTTCAATATATATTTTCTAACTTCTTCAGGGACAAGGTAGCGGATAGGCTTCTTTGCTCTGATGCGCTTACGGATACCGGTAGATGAAATATCCAGAGCGCTAACTTCTATCGCCTGCATATTCCCGGGTAATCTCCCAAGCGGGTAGCCCGGCCTTGCGGCAATTACAAATTTGCAGATTTTGCTAAGTTTGTCTATATCCCTCCATCCGGAAAACTCCTTTAAGAAGTCTGAGCCGACAATAAAATACAGGGCGGTATGGCGAAAAATAGACTTAAGTTTCCTGAGCGTTTCAACAGAATAAGATACGCCGCCGCGGATAAGCTCTAAATCGGAGACTTCAAAGCGAGGATTAGATTTTAAGGCC
>JAHIIS010000021.1 GCA_018899075.1 Candidatus Omnitrophota bacterium
AGTATTCTACCTTTTCTGCGGCCACAGTTAAAATTACATCATCTTTTCTTATCCCTGCTTCGCCTGCCGGATAATCCGCAAGCACCTCACCCACTTTAGTAGTCGGCGTCGGCGCCCCAACGATAAAGACAAAAGAAAAAAGCAAAAAGGCCAAAAGATAATTTAAAATGGGGCCGAAGGCTACAATCTGCGCCCGCTGGCCGCAAGTCTTGGAGAGATACTCCCAGGGCGCGCCTTTGCGCGCCTTACCCGGCTCATCCCCGGCCATCCTGATATAGCCGCCTAAAGGCACCGCGCTTATCAGATACTCGGTAGCGCCTATTTTTCTTCCCCAGAGCCTCGGCCCAAAACCAAAAGAAAACTTCTCCACGCGCACGCCGTTCTTCTTAGCCAGAATAAAATGGCCGAATTCGTGGACGAAAATCAAAATCCCGAAAACAAATATAAAAGCCAGTATGGGAATCATCTTACATCCTTAATTTTACCTGTTCCCGCGCCCACTTATCTATCTGTAAAATTTCTTCCAGAGCAGGGTCGATTTTATTCTTCAGTTTAGCTAATACGTCCTCGATTATCCGGGCAATAGCGGTGAGCTTTATTTTGCCTTCAAGGAACGCTGCGACGCACTCCTCATCACAGGCGCAAAGCACAGCCCCCGCCAATCCTTTTTGCCTGGCTACCTGCATGCCCAATTCAAGGCAGGGAAATTTAGTTAAATCGGGCCTTTGAAAAAAGAGCTTTTCGATCTTAGAGAAATCAAGCCGGGCGAGCGCTGCCGGCATTCTATGCGGGTAGGTAAGGGCATATTGAATAGGGATACGCATATCCGCTATACCTAACTGCGCCAGGATAGAGCCGTCAACAAACTGGACTAAAGAATGCACTATAGCCTGGGGATGAATCAACACCTCTATTCTTTCCGGCGCAAGATTAAAAAGATAATTGGCCTCGATTACTTCAAAGCCTTTATTCATCAGAGTTGCCGAATCGATGGATATCTTTTTGCCCATATTCCAGCGGGGATGGCGCAGGGCAAACTCGGGCTCGACAAACTCAAGGGCCTCTTTTGCTACATCTTTAAGGGGGCCGCCTGAGCCGGTTAAATATATCTTTTCTAAACTTGAATTTCCCTCGTCTTTTAAACACTGGAAGATTGCGCTGTGTTCGCTGTCGATAGGGATAACTTCTACGCCATATTCTTTGCTCTTTCGCATAATTATATCCCCGGCCATCACCAGACTCTCTTTATTCGCCAGAGCCAGCCGCCTCGATTTTTCTAAAGACCTTAAAGTCGGTAAAAGTGCGGCGCTTCCGCCAACCGCCATCACCACTATATCAGCTCCGCAATCTGCCGCTGCATCTATCCCCTCCCGGCCGGCGAGTAATTTTGTGCGCGCATTTACCGCCTTCTTTAGAGAGGGAAATTTACTCTCGTCCATAATTGCTGCCAGCTGCGGACGAAATCTATTTACCTGCTCGGCTAAAAGGGGCGCATTTCTTCCTGCGGCCAGGGCAACTACCTTAAAGTTATCCCCCAATTGAGAAATAACTTCAAGGGTATTTTTGCCGATAGAGCCTGTGGAGCCAAATATCGCGATTGTCTTCATGCGCTACATAAATACTTTGACATAGAAGTAAAAGACCGGGGCGGTGAAGAGCAGGCTGTCGATTGTGTCTAAAACTCCGCCCAGGCCGGGCAAAGTCCTGCCTGAATCTTTAACGCCGCAATCCCGTTTAATTAAAGATTCCGAAAGGTCGCCAATTTGAGCAAGCGCGCCTAAGAGAAGGCCCAGAATAAACAAGTGGAATAACGAAAAAGACGGTAAAAACCCAACACAGGCTAAAGAAACAAGGACGCTGAAGGCCAGGCCTCCCACCATGCCTTCCACAGTCTTTTTGGGGCTGATGCGGGGAATCAGGCTATGCCTGCCCAGCCTTGTCCCGATAAGATATGCCCCTATATCTCCCGATTTGGCTACTAAAATAAGATAGGCAATTAAGTATTTACGCAAAAGCTCCGTTCCCAGCGGCATTGTTCTTATTCTGATGAGGAAACTCAAAAACCAGCTTACATAAACCAGGCCAAACAATATTGCAGAGATGCTCAATACGGCGCGATTGTCGCGTTTGGTAAACTGGATTATAAAGATAATCAGGCAGATGGCGGGAATAAAAACAAAGAACCAGTCCTGCGGTATCTTATAATCGAAATAAGTAGCCAGGGGCACAGCTGCGCCCAATACGATGCCCAGTCTCCTGTTTACCCCGATCTCTTTATTTTCGACGAGGATAAAAAATTCGTTAAGCCCCAGAGCAATAAAGACAGTTACTAATATAGCCAGCGCCCAGGCAGGAAAAACAAAGAGGACTATTGCGGCAATTGCCGTAATTATTAAGCTGGTAATCAGCCTGCGTATAAACATCATCTGCCGAATCTTCTTTCTCTTCTCTGATAATCTAAAACAGCCTCGACCAGGTCTTGCTTTTTGAAATCCGGCCAGAGTTTGGGAGTAAAATAAAACTCACAGTAGCTGATCTGCCAGAGGAAAAAATTGCTTATTCGCTTATCGCCTGCGGTGCGGATTAAAAGGTCGGGGTCGGGCAGTTCCCGCGTATAAAGATGCGCCGCAAAGAGCTTCTGATCAATCTCATCAATCTGAAGAGCCCCGCGTTTAACTTTCAAGGCAATGGCCCTGGCCGCCTGTAATATATCCTGGCGGCCTCCATAATTTAAGGCTAAATTCAAGATGAGCCTGGAATTGTTTTTTGTCTCAGCGATTACCTTCTGTATCTGCCTCTGCAAAGGGAGGATTAAATCCTTTTTCTCTCCCGAGACCACAAGCCTAATCTTGTTTTTCTTAAGTTCGGGCAAATTCCTTTTTAAATGCTGCTGGAGAAGCCTCATCAAGGCATTAACTTCTTTCCCGGGCCTGCGCCAATTTTCAGTAGAAAAAGTGTAGAGGCTCAAGATTCCTATACCCAGCTCAAGACAACAGCGGGTAGCCTCTTTTACAACAGCTGCTCCGGCGCGATGGCCTTCAAACCTGGGCAAACCCCGTTTCTGCGCCCAGCGGCCGTTGCCATCCATAATTATGGCGATGTGTCCCGGTATCTTCTCTTTATCTATCGTATTATCTATCATAATAACACATATAAACATGGGGGACGTCTTGCTCCATCCCCCATGAAATTTAAGCCCTAAACAATATTTTACGCTACTTCACATATTTGCCCCGGGGAGCCTGCTCCTTTAGCCGGCTTATCTTCTCAGACAAGATTATAATCTCCACTCTCCTGTTCTTCTGTTGACCTTCAGTGGTTTCATTTGTAGCTACAGGACGGTATTTACCAAAACCTGTGGCCGAGAGCCGTTCAGGAGAAACGCCTTTTTCCGCCAGGTAATGCAGGACGCTGGTAGCCCGCGCAGTAGAAAGCTCCCAGTTGGACTCCCATCCGGAATACTTAATCGGCTGGTTATCGGTGTGGCCTTCTATGCCTATTTCCCTATTTGCCACGACCTTGCGGCATACCCCGACGACCTTATCCAATGCCTCATAGGCCTGAGGAAGGAGTTTGGCCTTTCCCGAATCAAAAAGCACGCTATCTACAAAAGTAATTACCAGGCCTCTCTGCTCTATTCCCAGGCTTACCTTCTTATCGCCGATTTCTCTGCTCAGGCCTTTCTCTAAAGCCGCATAGGCCTCTTTAAGCTTGAGCAACTGCCCTTCCGTCATTTTCAGCCTTTTTACCTGCTCGCTTAATGACTCAATCTTCTCTATATCGCTGGCGCGTCTCTTTTGCAAGACCACCGTGCAGCCGGATAAGGAGATAAGCAGAAATCCTATAAAGATGGCCTTAACGGATGACTTAAAAAAATGTTTCATTATTACATCACCTCCGCTTTTTTTCTATCTATGATTTTTCACTATAGCATCCTGACATTATAAAGTCAACCCTTATTTTATCAACGTGTTGCGGACTATAAAGGAGGCAAATACCACTGAGACCATCGACATAAGTTTAATCAAGATATTTAATGAGGGGCCGGATGTATCTTTAAAAGGGTCGCCTACGGTGTCGCCTACGACGCTGGCCTTATGAGCGAAGGAGCCTTTGCCCCCGTATTTTCCACTCTCAATATACTTTTTAGCGTTATCCCAGGTCCCTCCGCTATTCGCCATCATTACCGCCAGAACAAACCCCGAAACAAGCGCTCCGGTTAACAGGCCTATTGCTGAGGCAACACCCGCAAGCAAACCCACAGCTAAAGGAGCAAGTATTGCCAAAAGCGAGGGTAGAATCATTTCCTTTTGCGCAGTAAAAGTAGCGATGTCCACGCACCGGGCATAATCCGCATCAGCTTTACCTTCCATAAGGCCGGCAATCTCCTTAAATTGGCGGCGCACCTCGAGCACTATTTTAGCTGCCGAGCGGCCAACTGCGCGCATAGTTAAGGAAGAAAAAGCAAAAGGAAGCATAGCGCCGATAAAAAGGCCGACAAGTACGTGCGGGTTTAAAAGAGAAAGGTCTATTTTTTTACCCAGGATGAGTATTTCATTGCGGTAAGCAACAATTAAAGCCAGGGCTGTCAAAGCCGCTGAGCCAATGGCAAACCCTTTACCCGTAGCAGCGGTAGTATTGCCTAAAGAATCCAGGGCATCGGTGCGCTCTCTAACATAGCCCGGCTCACCGGACATCTGGGCGCATCCGCCGGCATTATCCGCCACCGGACCGTAAGCGTCGGAAGCCAGGGTTATCCCCAGAGTAGAAAGCATCCCTACTGCCGCAATCCCCACGCCGTAAACACCGCTATTAAAGCTGGCTGCCCCGCCGGCAAGATAGTAACTGCTAAAGATGGCCGCGCCGACTACCAGAATCGGCACAACCGTAGAGGCCATGCCGCAAGAGAGGCCGGCAATAATTACGGTGGCCGGGCCGGTGGGCGCAGCGGAAGCTACAGTCCGCGTCGGGCCATATTTAGAGGAGGTAAAAAACTCCGTAGATAAACCAATAAGTATCCCGGAGATGAGGCCCGTAATAACCGCTCCGTAGACACCGATGTGCTGCATGCCTAAAGTATATTTAATGACCGGGAAGGAAAGGACGGCAATCGCCCCGGCGCTGACAAATACTCCCCGGCGAAGCGCCTTAAGCAGGACCTCCTGCGAAGGCTCACCCCTGGAGCGGACAAAAAAGGTTCCAATAATAGAAGAGACCACACCGACGGAGGCTAAGACCAGAGGCACGGTTACCCCGGCAAGGCCCAACCCTGCAACTGCTGCCAGAGCCATCGTCGCCACTATCGAGCCCACGTATGACTCATAAAGGTCGGCGCCCATACCGGCGATATCGCCGACGTTGTCGCCGACGTTGTCGGCAATTACCGCTGGATTGCGCGGGTCGTCTTCCGGAATGCCCGCCTCCACCTTGCCTACCAAGTCCGCGCCTACATCAGCGCCCTTGGTAAATATCCCTCCGCCTACTCTGGCAAAAAGGGCCTGCAGGCTTGCCCCCATTTCAAAAGTGAGCATTGTAGAAGTAATGGCGCCGATCTTATCCATATGCAAAGGCAGTGGATGTGTAGAATAATACCAGTCTAAAATAAAATACCAGGCGCTTAAATCCAGAAGCCCTAAACCCACAACTACCATGCCCATTACCGTGCCGCTGGAGAAGGCGATGCGCAATGCCCCGTTAAGACCCTGCCGCGCAGCAGAAGTTGTGCGCGATGAGGCGCGCGTAGCAATCCACATCCCCAGATAACCGGCAAAAGCGGAAAAGAACCCCCCGCTTAAAAAGGCAAAAGGCACAAAGATTACCAGATAGCCTTTGCGCACGAGCAGAAATAGAAGAAGAAAGACCGCTAAGAAGAAAAGGCCTACCCCGGTATATTGCCTTTTAATATAAGCGAGGGAGCCTTCCCTCACCCAGGAGGCAATCTGCTTCATTTTTTCTGTGCCTTCGTCCTGCTTAAGGATGTATGAAATTAAATACCCGGCAAATGATAAAGCCAGAATAGAACCTATAGGAGCAAGCCAAATCATAATTTCCTTTTCTTAATCCTTCCGGATGATTTGCTCTCTTTGCGAACCCACAGAAATCATAGCGACTTTTACCTTTAGCAGTTCTTCCAACCTTCTTATATAGCGGCGGGCATTTAAAGGCAGGTCTTTGAAGCGCGTAACCGAAGAGGTCGGCTTTTGCCAGCCGGGATGCTCCTCATAAATGGGCCGGCAATTCTCCAACACCTTAATGCTCGGGGGGAAATCCCGGTAAATCTTATCCTTATACTTATAAGCAGTGCAGACCTTAATCTTTTTGAGCCCGTCTAAGACATCGAGCTTGGTTATTGCCAGCGTCCGGGGATGATTGATTGTAATAGCCCGGCGGACAATTACGGCGTCAAACCAGCCGCATCTCCTGGGCCTGCCGGTAGTTGCGCCGAATTCCCTGCCTTTGCGGCGGACCTCATCCATTAAGTTTTTGGGAAATTGGGTCGGGAAGGGCCCTCGGCCTACTCTGGTAGTATAGGCCTTGGCTACGCCGATTACCCTGTCAATATCTACGGGAGAGACGCCTGTGCCGATACAGGCGCCGCCGGCTGTGGCATTGGAAGAGGTTACGTAGGGGTAGGTGCCGAAATCCACATCCAAACTTGTGCCTTGCGCGCCTTCAAAAAGTATACTTTTGCCTTCTTTAATTGCGGCGTTTAAAAAGCCTGCGCAATCAAAGGCGTATTTTTTTATTCTTTCGGCATAACTTAAATACTCCCGATAAATCTTCTCAAAGGAAAAACCACGGTGCCGGTAAATCTTTCTAAAGATTTCGTTCTTTTCGACTAAAGCAGATTTCAACTTTTTCCGGAATACGTCTTTATCCAGAAGGTCAACCAGCCTGATGCCGCAGCGATCTACTTTATCGGCATAGCAAGGGCCGATTCCCCGGCCGGTGGTGCCGATCTTGAGCCTTGCCTTTTTGGCTTCACGCAGCCTGTCGATTATTTTATGATAAGGGAAGATTAAATGCGCCTGGTCGGAAATCTTCAAGTTGCTGTTTATCTTTATGCTGCGTTTCTTTAAGTTCTCTATTTCTTCCAGTAAGACTTGCGGGTCGACAACTACGCCGTTGCCGATAACACAAATCTTATCTTTATGCAAGACCCCCGAAGGGATAAGGTGCAGAATAAATTTCTGCTCATTTACCACTACAGTGTGGCCGGCGTTATTCCCGCCCTGAAAGCGGACAATAATATCC
>JAHIIS010000022.1 GCA_018899075.1 Candidatus Omnitrophota bacterium
CGAACCCACTTGCTGATTGAACTTTTAGAGCACCTTACCTGTTTCGCAATAGCTCTTACGGACCATCCAGATCGACGAAGCTCCCTAGCAAGTTTTCTTTCTTTCGCTTTCATTCTCGAACCTCCGTATTATCTATTAAACATATTATAATACAGAAGTTCGTATCTGTCAATAAATTAGAGGTAATTAAATTACCATAAAAACCCAAATCTGTCAAAGAAAATACTACCGCAGCTGTCTCAGGTATATCTCTCTAACCGCATTAAAGCTTTGGATATAGCCTTTGCTCCTATAGTCCGGAAATGTCCAGGGCCGGGGCCGAAAGGTTCCCTGCTGAAAATGTAAGGTTACTTCGGCAAAGACGCCTTTACCCAGATAAATCCGATGCGCATAATCTTTACAGGTGGCTAACACCAGTTTGGCCGCTGAAATATATCCCGGGTCTAAATTAATGGTTCGCGAAGGGCTATTCCTCACACGACTTAGACGTTTTTCTAAACGATTGGTATATAACTTAATCTCCGCTAACTTCCGGGGGCTAATCAACCTCTGAAAGCTTAAAAATTGCCTCTTTAGATCCGGTCCCATCTCTTTTTTATAATATTCAGTATGATTAAAAGGTGTAAGCGGGCTCTGAAAGTCAAGCGGCCCGAATTTCTTTTCTAACCTGACTTTGGCCTCAATTAAAATACCTTCGCCGGGAAAGATTGCTCCGATAATGAGCTTTACCGGCGAAGGTTTCATCGCCTCACTCATAGTTTTTAGCTTGCCAACACCGTTATCCTGTTCTTGAGCACCTCGACGAATCCGCCCAAGATACTGAATGTCTTTTCGCCGCCTTTTTGCCTTACCTTGATTCTGCCCTTTTTCAAAGTAGATAAAAGCGGGGCGTGGTTGGCGAGAATTCCTAATTGGCCTTCAGCACCGGGAAGAACTACGAAATCGCAATCGCCTTCAAATATAATATCCATAGAGGAAACAACTTGCAGGTTCATCGTTTAGCCCTGAGCTTCTCTGCTTTTGCTTTTACATCTTCGATGTTGCCCACCATATAAAAGGCGGCTTCCGGCAAATCATCGAGTTCTCCCCGCGCCAGTTTATCAAACCCATCGATAGTCTCACTTCGCGGCACGTGTCTTCCTTTTAGGCCGGTAAATTCCTCTGCCACAAAAAACGGCTGCGATAAAAAGCGTTGAATCTTGCGCGCCCGGGCAACAATCAGTTTGTCCTCTTCGGTCAATTCCTCCACTCCTAAAATAGCGATAATATCCTGAAGGTCTTTATAGCGCTGCAATACCCTCTGCACCTGGCGCGCTACCCGGTAGTGTCTGGCGCCGATTATCTGCGCATCAAGGATGTTCGAGGTGGAATCCAAGGGGTCGACCGCGGGATAAATCCCCAGCTCCATAATCTGGCGGGAAAGCACAATGGTAGCATCCAAATGAGAAAAGACCGCAGCAGGCGCAGGGTCTGTGAGGTCGTCGGCAGGCACATAGATGGCCTGGACACTGGTAATCGAGCCGCGCCTGGTAGAGGTAATCCGCTCCTGAAGCTGGGCTATGTCCTGGGCCAGGGTCGGCTGATATCCTACTGCTGAAGGCATCCGGCCTAAAAGGGCGGAGACCTCAGAGCCGGCCTGGATAAAGCGAAAGATATTATCAATAAACAGGAGGATGTCTTTGCCTTCTGTCTCCCGAAAATGTTCAGCCATAGTTAAGGCGGTTAAACCCACTCGAAAGCGCGCCCCGGGCGGCTCGTTCATCTGGCCGAAAACAAGCACCGCTTTGTCTAAAACCCCCGACTTCTTCATCTCCAGCCACAGGTCGTTTCCTTCGCGCGTCCTTTCGCCAATTCCGCTAAAGACGCTATAGCCTCCGTAGTAGGTAGCGATGCTTCTAATCAGCTCCATAATAATTACCGTCTTGCCCACGCCGGCTCCCCCGAATAGGCCAATTTTTCCTCCTTTAGGATAGGGCGCTACCAGGTCAATCACTTTAATCCCCGTCTCTAGAATTTCTAAAGTCCCTGCCTGTTCGCCGATTGTGGGCGGCGGTTGATGGATTTCCCGCAAAGGGGCCTCTTTATCCAAAGGCCCTAACTCATCGATAGGCTGGCCGAAGACATTAAAGATTCTCCCCAGGACATTTTTGCCGACCGGCACTTTCACCGAAGTTCCTAAATCAAGGGCCTTGGAATCGCGCACCAGCCTTTCCGTCGGCATAAAGGCAATGCACCTGACTAAATTATCGCCCAAATGCTGCTGGGCCTCACAGAGCAACTGTTCTGTCTTGCCCGCTTTGTCCTGATATTCAATACGGATGACATTATTGATGGCGGGGAGTTTCCCCGGCTCAAACTCTACATCTACTATCGGCCCGATTACCTTTTTGACTTTGCCTTGATTCATTGTTTCCTCGGTTGCTTTAAGCTACCTAATCGCATTGGCGATTTCTACCAGCTCCCTGGTTATCCCTGTTTGCCGGGCTTTATGGTATTGCAGGGTTAATCTTTTGATTAAATCTTCGGCGTTGCGCCTGGCCTGGGTCATCGCCACCATCCGGGCCATCTCTTCGGCCGCCTTTGATTCTAAAATGGCCGCTTTAATTTCCGAGCCGACATATACAGGCAGCAACTCCTCCAGCAGCGCCTCAGTATCGGGTTCAAAAATATAATCTAAGACCATCCCTTTCTCCTCCTGTATTTCTAAAGGCAAAAGCTGCTTCCGGAATCCCCGCCCTAACAGGTGCTGCCTGAATTTATTAAAGATAAGATAAATACTCTGTTGCTCCTCTTGATAAGACGAAATAATCTTCTCGGTTATTCTCCGGACAAAATCCTGCATCTGGGCATCGCCGGGCAGGACTAATTCCTCAATTAAATTAAAATGCTGCCTCTTAAGATAGGCCGCACCTTTTTTGCCGAGCGCGATAAAAGAAAGCGATTGCTCATCCTTAAGACTCTCGATCAACCGAAAAAGCTGGTTGTTAAAGCCGCCGCAAAAACCGCGCTCGGAGGAAATTAAAATCACTATGCCCATTTTGTCTTGCGCAGGCGGTTCTGCCCAAAGGTTATTGAGCTTTTTTAACCTTAAGGCGAGGCTTCCCATTACTAGCCTCTGGGCCTGGACAAAAGGCCTGAATCCGGCAACGTCTGTTTCATAGCGGCGCAGGCGGGTGGCCGCAATCACCTCCATTGCCCGGGCAATCTTGTTTATCTTTTCTATCCCCTCTCTTCGGGACTTAAGGGCCTTTAAAGTTTTCATTCTAAGTAGTGATAAAACGGGTCTTAAATTCTTCTATCGTCTTTGTCAAAGCCTCTTTTGTCTTTTCTGTGAGCCGCTGCTTCTGCTGAATATCCTCAATTATATCCTTCTTTTCTCTTTCTAAATAATCGAGCAACTCCTCTTCAAATCGGCCAATATCGGCTACCGCAAGGCTGTCTAAATAACCATTTACCCCGGCAAAGATTGCTGCTACCTGCAAAGCTACATCCATCGGTTTATAGCGCGGCTGTTTAAGCAACTCCACCAGCCTCCTGCCTCGTTCCAGTTGCCCAAGAGTTGCCTTATCTAACTCTGTGCCGAATTGGGCGAAGATTTCCAGCTCCCTGAACTGGGCCAAATCCAATCTTAAGGTGCCGGCTACCTGACGCATCGCCTCAATCTGGGCAGCCCCTCCTACGCGGGAGACAGAAAGGCCTACGTTAATCGCCGGCCTTACCCCCTGATGAAAAAGCCCGCTTTCCAGATAAATCTGTCCGTCGGTAATAGAGATGACATTGGTGGGGATATAGGTGGTTACATCCCCACCCTGGGTTTCAATAATCGGTATGGCCGTTAAAGAGCCCCCGCCCATATCTTCGCGCAACTTTGCCGCCCGCTCTAAAAGGCGCGAATGCGTATAAAATATATCGCCGGGGAAGGCCTCTCTTCCCGGCGGCCGGCGCAGGAGCAAAGATAACTGACGGTAGATTCTGGCATGTTTGCTTAAATCGTCGTAAATTACCAGGGCGTCTTTCCCCTGTTCCATAAATTCCTCGCCCATTGCGCAGGCGCTGTAAGGGGCGATGTATTGCATCGGAGCCGGCTCGCTGGCAGAAGCAGCCAGCACAATGGTGTAATCCAGGGCCCCGTAATCCTCCAGGGTCTTGACAATGCCGGCGACGGAAGAATTCTTCTGGCCGATAGCCGCATAGATACAAATAACATCTTTTCCCTTCTGGTTAATAATCGTATCCAGCGCAATGGCGGTTTTGCCGGTCTGCCTGTCGCCGATAATCAGTTCCCTCTGGCCGCGGCCGATAGGAATCATCGTATCGATTGCCTTAATCCCGCTCTGCAAAGGCCTTTTCACCGGCTCGCGTTTAACTACGCCGGGGGCCACTCGCTCTATGGGACGCAATTTTTTAGTGTCGATTCTGCCTTTTCCGTCCAGGGGCTCGCCCAGCGCATTGACCACCCGGCCGATGAGGGCCTCACCCACAGGCACCTGCAGAACCTCGCCGGTAAGCCGCACCGGGTCGGCCTCTTTAATTCTTTCCGTAGGGCCGAAGATAGCGACGCCGGCGACCTCTTCTTCCAGATTCAAAATCAACCCAAAAATCTTATGAGGGAATTCCACTAATTCGCTGGCCATAGCCCGGCGCAGGCCGTAAATTTTGGCAATCCCATCGCCTACTTCTACAACCTCGCCTACGTCGGCGATGTCCAGCCTTTCCTTAAAAGACTTTATTCTTCGGGCAATGATACTGCTTATCTCTTCGGGCCTTATTCTCTCCATTCAAGCCCCTTCATCTGGTTTCTTAAAAGCACCAGTCGTGCCTGGACTGTGCCGTCGTAGAGTCTGTGCCCTGCGTAGACTCTGGCTCCGCCGATTAGCTCCGGGTTGGTGCGCACAGACAGGTCTATGTCCCTGCGGTAAGCCCTGGCCAGTCTTTCTTTAAGAGCAGTTTTCTCGCTTGCGCCTAAAGTAAAGGCGGACTCCACAAGCACTTTCAACTTCCTGCGCAGAGAATAAATCAAATCTTTATAGATTTGGCAAATTTGGCGAAACAGATTAAAACGTCTCTTCTCTAACAAGAGAAATAAAAAGCTCACAAGCTCCTGCGAGGCCCATCCTTTTTTAAAGACCAATTCTAAAAGCGCGCTTTTTTCTTTAACGGGGATGACCGGACTCAGTAGAATCTCTCGCAGCTTAACCTGTTTGGCAAGAATTCCCTCAAACATAGTCAGCTCTATATCCAGCTGGTCAATCAAATCCGCTTCCCGGGCGCAAGCAACCAGCGCCTTGGCGTATTTATCTGCCAGAACTACTTCTTTCACTTATGCCCTCGGTTAATTCTTTAATCAGGCGTTTTTGGTCTTCGGATGCGAATTTGCGGCGGAGAATCTTCTCTGCTGCCTTAAGCGATAAATCTATTGCTTCGGCCTTGAGCTCTTCTTTTGCTTTTTTGGCCTGGTTAAGGATTTCCTGCTGAGAAGCGCGCAGGGTTCTCGCAGCTTCGTCCCCGGCCTGACTTATAATTTTCTGGCGCAGCTGTTCCGCCTCAAGGCCTGCCTTTTCTCTTATCTTCAGCGCCTGATTCTTTGATTCCGCCAGAAGCTGTTGAGTCCTTTCGCGCTCCTTTTCGGCAAGGCAGAGATTCTCCTGAATCTTCCGATTTGCCTCTTTAATCTCCTCAGCCCTTTTATCCAGGATGTTTAACACAGGCCGGTATAGAAATTTGAGCAAAAGACCCAAAAGAATCAGAAAACTTACAACTTCAATAATGAGGGTAGCATTCAGGCTCATAGTCTATAAATTCCAAACAAAAAGGGGCCAGGCCCCTTTTTTATGTTACCACAAATATCAGCAAAATCGCAATAATCAGTGCGTAGATTCCCGTGGTCTCGGCAATGGCATCGGCAAGGAGCATTGTGCGGGTTAAGGGCCCTTGCAATTCCGGCTGGCGGGCAATCCCTTCGCAGGCCTTGCCTCCGACAACGCCCTCGCCTATCCCCGGGCCGATTGCCCCTAAGCCCATACACAGGCCTGCGCCCAGAAGGGCGGCTGCGCGCAGAATAATTGTCCCGTCGATAGGAACTGCCTTTGCTGCCTGCACTACCTGCTGGGCCGCCTCAGCTGCATATGCTATATTCATATTTTTCCTCCTCTTTTGTGTTATTCTTTTAATACCGCAATATATGTCAAGGCCAGCATAGAAAAGACAAAGGCCTGGATACCGCCGATGAACAAGCCAAAGAATGCCTTAACTCCGGGCATTGTCAAAACACCCAAAGGAATGCCTGAAGCCTTAAAAAGCCGAATTAAAATTGCCGGGACAACGGAAATGATTATTCCCCCGGCGAAAATATTGCCAAAAAGACGAAATGAATGAGAAAGGACCTTGCCCATTTCGGAAAAGACATTAGAAGGAAACATAAACCAGTAAGGCCTAAAATACCGGGCTATGTAACGGCGCAGGCCGTTTATTTTGATGCTCCAGGCGTGGCTGATGAAAAATACCAAAAGCCCAAGGCCGAGGCAGGTATTTAAATCGCGGGTGGGAGAGCTCAAGCCCGGGATAACAGAAAACCAATTAGAAATAAGGATAAACAAAAACAGGGTTAAAAACAGCGGCAAAAAGGTGCGTCCATTTTTGCCCAGGGCCTCTCTGGCCATCCCGTCAAACCAACCGAGTAAGGACTCTACAAGAACCTGCCGGCGGCCGGGAATCGGCTTTAAAGAGGCGGTGAGAATAAAGGAAAACAAAACAATAGCCAGAATCGCCAGCCAGCTCATTGCTATAGTTTGCGGATTAAAAGTAAAGGGGAAGTCTAGCCCCGGAATGTAGATTGTTCTGGTAATTATTTGCCCTGGATTTTGCATGTCCTCAAAGTAATGGCTATAGCAACCAATTGAACGAGCAAGAGTCCGCCTGCTGCGCCGAGAAAGAATTCCAGCCCGATTCTGGCGCAGAGAAAAAGGACAGCCCCTATTATAGCA
>JAHIIS010000023.1 GCA_018899075.1 Candidatus Omnitrophota bacterium
AAATCGATGATAAAAGGGTTAGAAACCCCAGACAAAAGATTACTTTTCTTAATAGTAAAGTTTTTTTCACTTCTTTAAATAAAATCCGCTTACCCCCAAATCTATTCTGGGTATTTTCGGCATTCCAGGGTCGGTAACAGTAGCTTTTTGCATCTTGAGTTCTTTAACCCAGATAAATTCTTTGCTACTCTCGATTAGATTGAGGAATTGTCCGAGTTTATGATACTCACACCTGAGGGATATTTTTAAGGGAAGTTCAACATATTGCTCGCTGTATACTGCTGAGAGGGGCGTAAAGCCTTCTATCTTTATACCGGCCTCTTTCGCCAGCTGCGAGACTCTATCTACAAGCTGAGTGGCCTCCGTTGCAGAGAAAGACCTCTTTTGATGTACCTGCAGTTTCCTGTCTAATGCGTCAATAGTTCCTAAAATGCCATTTCTCCTTTTTTCCTTTTCCGTCTGCAATATCAGGGAATCTATCCTGTTTAGATTATACTTATATATTCCGTTATTCCCGATAAGGAAAGCTAAAATAAGAATCAGGACAAAAACGATTACATCTTTTCTTTGGCCTATGTTCACCTTTTACTCCGAACGGTTTTATTTCTTAAAAAGACAGGAAATTGTAAAATTTTTCACCGGTATTCCTTCTAATTCTGCGGAAGTCATCGAATCCAGCTTGATCTCCGTAAAACCCTGAAAAAATTTTTTGTTTTCTTTTAGATCGGAAACAAATCCAGTAACTATTTCTATTCCCTGCGCAGGGTCTTCCTGACAGACCGCGCCTTTAACGGTCAAGGAGCGAAAAACTCTATTATCCCTTGACAATTCATCGGTAAAAGATAAATCCGTTAGCCACATCCCCGGCGGAATTATCTTAGGCAATTCATTAAATTTGGCAGTCCAAAAAACCCTTTTATCTATAATTAGATCCAGGGTGGATAATTTATTTTCCAATTCTTTTTTTACCTTTTCTATCTCTGCATAAGAGAAAGAACCAATGTCCAGACCGATTTTAGGCTTCAAAGAAATCGTCCATTCTAATTGTTTCTTCTCTTGGCCAATACGACGTAACATCGCCAGATGCAAAATCAAAAGGCCTGTGCAAGATATCGCCACGGCACGAAATACTGCCCGGCGCAGTTGGGGAGTAAGTCCCAAGCCTCGCTTCGTTGGCAAAACTTCCGGTTTAACTTCGCGAACCTGGTAAAGGTTTACTTCTGTCGGAGCTAAGACCCTGCCGCGTAAGGCTAAACCAATAGCTACGGCCATATTCAAAGGCGGCAAAGCTCCTGCGCGAACCTTTATAGCCTTTGCGAGGTTCGTCTTCTCCACAGGCACCTTTAGTTCTTCCGCTAATCTTCTGTCCCAATCCTTAAGCTCCTCTTCCCCGCAAAGCAATATCTTGCCAACAACTTCGGTGGGGAAAATCTTTTCATAGTAATCTAAAGACATACGGACCTCGTTAAGCAGGTTTTCAAACACCATTTCCTCTTCTAAAGGAAGGGACACATCTCGAGTAAGGTAACAGATCTTCTCTTTTAATATATTAATATCGGCCATACCATAATCGACAGCTACGATAGCTGTGGGCTTGTCCTTGGCCAGCTGATTGCTTGATGCAAAAAGTCTCACCAGGCTAAAGGGGGCCGGCTCTAACGCCAAGGGTTTAAGACCCGCTCGTTCTAAAAGAGAGAGATAGCTTTGGGCTATCTCCTTTTTTACCGCCACAAAAGTAACGTCCATTTTAGCGTCTTTGCCCAAGGCTTTAGCTACCTGAAAATCCCAGAATAATTCTTCTATTTTAAAAGGGATATGCCTCTTCGCCTCAAATCTTATCGCTGTTTCCCATTCCGATTTTGGTATCCTGGGCATCTGAAAATATCTAATCAAAACGTCTTTCCCGGGAAGAGCGGTAATTACCTTTTTAGCAGCGATATTGTTCTCCCGGAAGACTCTCTTAATGGCTTCTACTTTTGCCTCATCTTGCGCCCTGGCCGTTTCAGCCGAT
>JAHIIS010000024.1 GCA_018899075.1 Candidatus Omnitrophota bacterium
AAGCTATTGAAACTGTGGTAATCCTGCTTTCTCCCTTTGTGCCGCACATAGCCGAAGAGATGTGGCAAAGGCTTGGAAAGAAAGGCAGCATCTTTCGCCTTCCCTGGCCCGCTTACGATAAAGAGGCCATTCAGGCAGAAGAGGCGCTGATTGTGGTGCAGATAAACGGCAAAGTGCGCGCCAAAATAACCGTGCCTTACGATATAAATGAGGAAGAATTGAAAAAACGCATCTTGCGGGATGAAAAAGTAGCCGCCTGGATTGGGGGCAAACCCGTTAAGAAGTTTTTCGTTGTGCCGAAGAAATTAGCGAATATCGTGGTGCGGGATGTTTGATTTGACCAGGCAGGAAAAGATAATCTTAATATTTTTGAGTTTGACCTTTGTAAGCGGATTGGGGATTAGCGCCTATAAAAAGACACAGAAAAGGTTGGAGCTTGATGTGCGGCCTTACGAAATGGCTGCGCTCCAGGATGCGGATAAATTTATTGCGCAGCAACGCTTCATTAATATTAACAGTTTTGAAATAGATGAGCTCACAAGGCTTGCCGGAGTAGGCGAAAAACTTGCCGAAAGGATAGTGGAATATCACAAGCTCCACGGCCCGTTTAAGAGTAAAGAAGACTTGATGCAAGTTGAGGGCATCGGCGGGAAAAAGTTTGAGAAGATTAAGGATTTGATAATCTTAGAGTAAGTTCTTGAAAGGAGTATAAGATATGTTTAAGAATGTCTTTTTAGCCTTTATTCCATTGTTTGTAGCTGTAGATGCTATCGGGGTGCTTCCAATCTTTGTTTCACTTACCGAAGAGCTGGATAAAAAAGAGAAGCTTAAGGTTATCTTTCAGTCTATTACTACAGCAATCTGCTTGGCCATAGGTTTTATCTTCTTAGGCCAGGCTATCTTTAGGTTCCTCAATATAACTGTAGGCGATTTTATGATAGCAGGAGGAATCTTGCTTTTTTGTATCGCTATAACAGATATTCTCAATCCGGTTAAGAAACGGCGCATACCCAGTAAAGAATTAGGAAGTGTCCCCCTGGGCACGCCGTTAATTGTTGGCCCGGCTGTACTGACAACATCGCTGATTGTAATGCAGCAATATGGCCTTGCGCCGACTTTAATTGCTGTGCTGGCCAATGTCCTTTTGGCTGGAGTGATTTTTCTTTTCTCGCACGTGGCGATAAAAGTCCTGGGGGAAGCAGGTTCCCGGGCGCTGTCAAAAATTGCCGCTTTGCTCTTAGCAGCAATAGCGGTAATGATGGTAAGAAGAGGTATATTGTATTTTATTACTTCAACAATATAGAAGATAAATTATGGAGATATTTGATTTTGGCATAGGCTGGCCGGTGACTAAGGAGCAAGACGACCTTTTTATAAATACACTGGAAGCTGAATGCGCAGCCCGTAAATTAAGTTTTATTTTTGTCGATGATGCATCTTTAAAGGACATATCTACTGCAGTTAAAAGCGGAAAGCTTAAAATCAAATTTTATCTGGATATGGCTTCCGAGACATATGATTTTGAAGATAAGTTTACCAGGTTTGCTTACCGCTTAAAAGATGCCGGCACAAGGATTGTGGCTGACCCTGATGATGTAAAAGCCGCTGCCGATAAATCCATAACTCACTTTGACTTAGTTGCGGCAAGGATTCCTGTGCCGTTTACTGTTGTAATCAGGCATTGGGAGTCCAGGAGGAGATTGTCAGAGGAAGAAAAAATAGGATTAGGTTCCCCCTTTGTTATTAAACCGGCATTGGGATACGGCCAACAGGGAGTCAAGATCATTAGTCAAAAGCCTAATCTTAAAGATATAGCGGAGGCACGTAAATTTGATGAAGAAGATAACTTTCTATTACAAGAATTTGTTAGGCCTCAAGAATTGGATGGTTCTCCTGCCTGGTTTAGAGTTTATCATCTCTTTGGGGAGATTCTCCCTTGTTGGTGGCATCCGGAAACACACGTTTTCCGCCAGGTTACTTTAAAAGAGATGGATAATCATAAACTCTCGCCCCTTATACGCATAACTTCAGAAATCGCCAGGATTACTCTTATAGATTGGTTTTCCTGTGAAATCGCACTCAACAAAAAAAATAGCAAATTTGTAGTGATAGATTACATGAATGACCAATGCGCAATTTATCCTCAGTCACAACATCCGGACGGCGTACCGGATGATTTGGTAATCCATATAGCTGGCAGGATAGCCGAGAAGGCCTGGGAGTATGTAATGGGCAGATTTACCTTACGCTATCGCGCTGTCTGGTTTCCTAAAGTTAAAGTGAAAGAGGAAGAAGACAAATTTTAGAATATTTTTCTTGAGAACTAATCCCTTATCAGAAGGCGTTGCTTTATCTGCTTCTTTCCCAGGCCAGTTGTTTTCGCTATTGGGGCGGCGGCATCTGGGCCGAATACGCTAAAGAAATTTGTCGCCGAGGCATAGAGGCCCTTAAAGAAAATTAGACGTTCGTCAAAAATCAGGAAAGGTTAAACTATGAGAGAATTAAAAGTCTTATTTGTTTCCTCCGAGGTTGCGCCTTTTACCAAGACAGGCGGTTTAGCGGATGTATCGGCAATCCTGCCCAGGGCCTTAACCGCCCTGGGATGTAAGGTGTCAGTTCTTTTGCCTTATTACCTTCAGACGAAAACTCAAGACTTGGGCATTAAATTGTTTAAAGTCAAAATGGCCACGAAACTAGGCAATGCTAACCTTACCTTTTCTTTATACCATCTTAAAAAAGAAGGAGTGGATTTCTATTTTATTAACAAGAACGATTATTATGACCGGGAGTTTCTCTACGGCACGCCTAAGGCAGATTATCCGGATAATGCGCTGCGCTTTGCTTTTTTGGCTTCTGCTGCCTTAACTAGCGCAAAGACTCTGAACCTTAAGCCCGATATCATTCATTTAAATGACTGGCAAACGGCTTTGATTCCGTTTTATCTTGAATATACACTACGAGATGACCCTTTCTTTCGTAATATAAGAACAGTTTTTACCATACATAATCTGGCCTATCAGGGTTTGTTTGGCCGGGAGATAATGCCGGGAATAGGTATTGATGATAGCTTTTTTACTCCCGGGAGATTGGAATTTTATGGCAAATTCAGTTTTATGAAAGCAGGTATTCTTTATTCCGACGCCATAACTACAGTGAGCAAGGGATACGCCCGGGAAATTTTGGATAAGGAGCTTGGCTGCGGCCTGGAGGGTTTACTGAATATAAATAGACACAAGTTATACGGAATATTAAACGGAGCTGACTACAATGAGTGGAATCCTAAAACCGACAGATTCATCAAGGTGCGCTACGATGAAAGGACGCTAAAAAATAAGGCTGTGTGCAAACAGGATTTGCTTGCCCAGATGGAGCTCCCCCTCTGCCCAACTACCCCGTTATTGGGGGTAGTAAGCAGGCTGGCAGAGCAGAAGGGCATTGATATTATCGCCGATAGCGCCGAAGAAATTGTTAAATTGGGCTGCAATATAGTAATTTTGGGCACGGGAGACGAGCGCTACCATAATTTACTGACTGAGTTGGCCGGGAGACATCCTAAGAATATAGCTGTAAAAATAGCTTTTGACAATTCTCTGGCGCATAAGATTGAGGCCGGAAGTGATATGTTTCTGATGCCTTCCCGTTATGAACCTTGCGGATTAAACCAGATGTACAGTTTAAAATACGGCACCATCCCCGTGGTCAGAGCCGTAGGCGGTTTGGATGACAGTATTGTCGACTATACACAAGGCCGTAAGAGCGGCAATGGTTTTAAATTTAATCAAGCCGCTAAAAGTGATTTTATAGACGCTCTGAAGAGGGCGATTTCCGTATATCAGAACAAAAATGAATGGAGAAGGCTTGTGCTCAGGGCAATGGGATATGATTTTTCCTGGAAAAAGTCTGTTAAAGAATACATCAGAATTTATAATCTAATAAGCCAACAAAATACAATTGCTCCCACTTTGAAAGAACAAAGACGG
>JAHIIS010000025.1 GCA_018899075.1 Candidatus Omnitrophota bacterium
TCCGAGGCTCTAACTGATTCTGTGCGCGAAAAAGCAAAAGAGATCCTTCGCTCCGTTCAGGATCGTCCTAGCTCTAGGTAAAGCGGAGGACGAGATTATTAAAATATGAGCAACAGCAATAAACTTATTGTCTCTGTCTCGCCGCATATTTACTCTAGCGAGAACTCTGCGAGAATTATGTGGGCGGTAATTCTGTCTTTGCTTCCCGCAGGTGCCGCCGGAATAGTTATCTTTGGCCTGACATCTTTGCGGGTTATTCTGGTTTCGGTTGCCACTGCAGTGGCAACCGAAGCGATAATTCAAAAATTGCGAAAGGTAGAGATTACTATTCTTGACGGAAGCGCAGCGCTAAGCGGCCTTCTTCTTAGCTTTTGCCTGCCTCCCACTGCCCCTTTATGGTTAGTAGCTTGTGGTTCCGTTTTCGCCATTGCCATCGGCAAGCAGGCCTTCGGGGGCCTGGGGCAAAACATCTTTAATCCCGCGCTTGCAGGCAGGGCCTTTTTGCTGGCGGCCTGGCCAACCCAGATGACTACCTGGGTTAAACCCGGGCAGGCCTTTGATGCGCTAACCGGCGCAACTCCTTTAGCCGGCGCTTTTGAAGGAACTTCTTATTGGGATTTACTCATTGGTAATCGCGGCGGCTGTATCGGCGAGGTCTGCATTATCGCCCTTTTAGCCGGGGCCTTGTTTTTACTAATGTCAGGTTACATAAGCTGGCATATCCCCTTTTCGTTTATTGCTACTGTGGGGATATTTACCTGGATTTTTGGGGCAGAGGCTTTATTCGGCGGCGAGTGGTTGTTTCACATTTTATCCGGGGGATTGGTTCTCGGCGCTTTCTTTATGGCTACGGATTATGTTACCTCTCCTTTGACTAACAAGGGAAGATTAATTTTTGGTTTTGGCTGCGGTTTGTTTACGGTAATTATTCGCCTCTGGGGAGGCTATCCGGAAGGCGTCTGTTACGCCATCCTTTTGATGAACGCAGCCACACCTTTGATTGACCGGTATACGAAGCCAGGGAGATTTGGAGTGAAATGAAGAAATTAGTGCAGGAATTTAGCAAAGGTATTCGCAAAGAGAATCCGATTTTCGGGCTGGCTCTGGGGCTTTGTCCGACGCTGGCTGTTTCCACTTCAGTGATTAACGGTTTGGGGATGGGCCTGGCGGCCAGTTTTGTGCTTCTGGGCTCAAACGTGATTATCTCCGGCATCCGAAAGATTATCCCCCACAAAATCAGGATTCCCTGTTTTATCGTGGTTATTGCCACCTTTGTGACTATCGTCGAGCTGACTATGGCCGCCTTTCTGCCTTCTTTAAGCAAACAGCTGGGCATCTTTGTGCCTTTGATTGTAGTCAACTGCATCATTATGTGCCGGGCAGAGGCTTATGCCGCAAAGAATTCTGTGGGCAGGTCTCTGTTTGACGCCCTGGGTATGGGCGCAGGCTTTACTCTGGGCCTGGTCTTGATTTCGGCAATCCGCGAATCCATCGGCTCAGGCAGGCTATTTGGATATGTATTAGTTAGAGGTTACCAGCCGGCATTGACTTTAGCTTTAGCCCCCGGCGCCCTTTTAGTCTTAGGCCTGCTTTTAGGTTTATCGAACTTAATCTTTAAAAAGAAATAACCCTTGACCTTGCTCGGTGTTTTTGCTTCGTGTTCGCTTGCAATTTTTTGCGGCTTTTGCTCGGTGTTTTTCGCTCGCTCAAAAAGCGAATTCGCTCGCTGAAAAACACCTCGCCGCCGTAAAAATAGCAATATTCTTTCGCTTTGCAATAAACAACTCGCAAGTTAAATAAACATTTTTGGCGAGGGGTGGCGAGGGTGCCAGCTTTTGGAGCACAGCTCAACTAAAACACATCTTGAAGTTTCTTCTGCTGTAATTGAGCGAGCACCAAAAGCGCACCCGAGACAGGACCCCGAGCCTTTAAGAGGTAAAAATGGATTTGAGTTTGTTTCTTTCCATCATCATCGGCAACATCTTCATCAACAATTTCATCCTCTTTAAATTTTTGGGGCTTTGTCCTTTTATCGGGGTCTCCAAAAAGACGGGCCCGGCCTTAAGTATGGGAGTTGCGGTTATCTTTGTGATGACGCTTTCCTCTATTATTACCTGGTGCATTTATCACTTTTTGCTTTTGCCCTTTAATATCGAGTTTCTAAGGACCATCTCGTTTATTCTGGTGATTGCCAGTTCTGTGCAGTTGGCGGAGATGGTTATTTTAAAGACCAACCCCACGCTTTATCGTGTTCTCGGTGTTTACCTGCCTTTAATTACCACTAACTGCGCTGTCCTGGGCGTAACTGTATTGAATGTCAATATGTTTTTTAAGGGTGGATATGCTCCATCGGCAAGCTTTCTTTATACGGTTTTGCAGGGGTTTTGCGCCGGGCTCGGGTTTTTGCTGGCGATGCTTTTGATGTCCGGTATACGCGAGCGGCTCCAGCTTCAAGATGCGCCTGAATCTTTAAAGGGGATTCCCGCGGCTTTTATTATTGCCTCCTTGATGTCTCTGGCCTTTATGGGCTTTAGCGGGTTTAAATTTTAATGAGGCTACAATTTACGGAACGAAGTGAACGTAAATTGTTAGCCGAATTAATCCCGAGCGATAGCGAGGGATCTCAAAGGTAATAATGACACAATTTTTAGCGCCGATATTGACTTTAACGGGTTTGGGGTTGCTTTTTGCCCTGGTGCTTACCTTTGCCTCTAAGAAATTCGCCCTTGTGCAGGACCCGCGGATAAGAGAGGTAATGGAGAAGCTCCCCGGGGCCAATTGCGGCTCCTGCGGTATGGCCGGATGCGCGCGCTTCGCTGAAGCCCTGGCAAAAGGGGAGGCCGCGCTTGACAATTGTAAAGTTTGCTCTGAAGAGGCAGCCTCTGAGATAGCCGGCATCTTAGGGTTTGAACTTTCTCTGTCTGAAAAAAAGGCGGTGAGCCTGCGTTGTCACGGCGGCAAAAAGGCCGGGGATAAATTTATTTATCAGGGCTTAAAAGATTGTCAGGCAGCCGCGCAACTTTTGGGGGGACAAAAGCTTTGCAGTTATGCCTGTCTTGGTTTTGCTAACTGTCAGAGAGCATGTCCCTTTGGCGCTATCCGGATGAGCGCCGAGGGCCTGCCCGTAATTGATATTGAGCTTTGCACAGGCTGCGGGAAATGTGTCCAGGCCTGCCCGCGAGACTTATTGGTATTAATTCCGCGCAGGGGCAAGGTATACGTTGGTTGTAGTTCTCGCGACCCGGCAAAAGTTGTCGCGCGTGTTTGCGAAGTCGGTTGCATTGTCTGCAAGAAGTGTGAACAGGCCTGTCCCGTTGAGGCGATTAAAGTAGTTGAAAATCTGGCGGTGATCGATTATGATAAATGCACCTCGTGCGGCGAATGTATTAAGGCCTGCCCGCGCAAGATTATTTTTGGGAGGAAATGATGAATATAGCGGTGTTTTGTTCCGGCAACGGCAGTAATTTTCAGGCTATTGCGGATAGCGTAAGGCGCGGCGAGATTGCGGCTAAGATTGCTTTGATGGTCTGCGACAACCCCAAAGCCTTTGCTCTTGCGCGCGCCAAAAAGTTAGAAATAAAGAGCTTACTTATAGAAAGAAAGAATTTTAAGACAAAAGAGGAGTTTGAGGCCGGGGTTATCAGAAATCTGGAAAAAGAAAGCATAGAGTTGATTTGCCTGGCCGGCTTTATGCGCCTTATTAGCCCCGGCTTCGTGCAAAGATACCGCAATAAAATCTTAAACATCCACCCGGCGCTTCTGCCTGCATTTAAAGGCACCCGGAGCATAAAAGACGCCCTGGGTTACGGAGTTAAAGTTACCGGAGTTACCGTCCATCTTGTCGATGAGAAAACGGACCACGGCCCGATAATTTTGCAGAAGGCCCTGGAGATTAAAGAGAACGATACGGAAGAGTCTTTAGCCGGGCGCATCCACGAGATTGAGCACGAACTTTATCCGCAGGCAATTAAACTTTTTGTAGAAGGAAAGCTGAATTTGGCGGGGCGAAGAGCAAAGATAGAATAAATGCCTATTCATTAAAGAACTATATAAAGAGGTGGGGCGCTACGTCAGCGCGCGAAAAGATTTCCGTCTTAACAGAAAGGATAAAGCAAGTTTTGCGCGCAGAATAAAATCGCTCTCCCGCCCGCTTAGAA
>JAHIIS010000026.1 GCA_018899075.1 Candidatus Omnitrophota bacterium
CCAAACAGGTGCAACCGCGCCCGGCGAATGGCTATGAGTAAGATTTTTAAAGCCAGAAGGCCGCTTAAAAAAGCAGCAGAAAAGCCGAAGAGCATACATCTAAATTCGCAGGGGGCAACAGAAGAGAAGTCCTTGAGTTTGAAAAAGAGCGCCCCTAAAATAGCCAGTATCGAAGCCAGAAAGGAAAACTTAAAAGCCGTTTCTCTTTCCACATTACGAAACAGTAAAGTAGAAATTGTGACGCCGGAACGCGACAGCCCGGGAATTACGGAAAAGCCCTGCGCGATACCCAGCCAGAAGGCATCCGCTATCTTTAAATCGGGCAGGAGGCGCGCGCCCTTAGCAAATTTCTTTGCGCCAAGTAAAATCAGCCCGGTAATAAAAAGCGGGAGGGCGAGCCTGCTTGCTGAGAAAAACATACTTTCAAAAAAATCCTCACCCAACATAACAATTACTGCGCTCAGGGCCGTGGCTAAGAATATATAAAGCAGGACTTTCGTTTTCAGGAGCCGTTTTATATCTTTAAATAAAAATACAATCAGCGCCGCTAAACTCCCCAGGTGCAAAACGATATTCAGAAGGAGCTGGTTTTCCCGAATCTGCAATAAATCCTGAAAGATTACCAAATGGGCAGAACTGCTCACAGGCAAAAATTCAGTCAACCCCTGAACGACCCCTAAAAAAATGTATTTAATTACGGGCATCTTCAATAAGAATGTCTCTTACAAATAAAGTGCTGTTGCGGGGATTCTGCGCGGTGGATGTGCCAAACTCCAGGCCCATATGCACGACACAGGATAAGTCTATTTTCGGCTGGCGCTTGCCTAAAACTACCTGTATCTTTTGCCAATCGCAGGAGAGGCCTTTCTCTTCAGGCGCAATCACTAATTGGGGCGTATAATCCCGGGCAAATTTATCCCGAAATGTCAGTTCAAATTTTTCTCCGCCTTCTTTGCCTTTTAACTTAAGGACTATCTGCTTTCCGCGAAGGTCCAGCGGATAGATAAAGTCTATGCCCATAGAAGACCAGCTGCGAAAACTGCCGTTAATAAGTTTTATGGATTGTTTCTGATTCGTATATACGCAGGCCCCGTAAAATCCTATCTTTTCCACCAGGGCCAGATCTTCTCTTCCGTCTTTTATTATGGTTGCTGCGCAAGAGTCCTTCCCGGAGAGCGAACTCAGCTTAAGATGGGCATCGTAATCTTCGGGGACGAGTTCGCAATACTTCATAAGATACTGCCTGGCCGCATCTTCCTTACCTCTCTTTAGATTAATTTCCCCCAGAAGATAATAGGGCTCGGCGACTCCGGGATGCTCCTCAATAAATTCAACAAAGACCTCCTGCGCGCGCTCATAACTTCCCTTTTGGTAGTCAACGACAGCCCTGAGGTATTTAAATCTCGGCTCATCGGGAAACTGGGTAATCAGTTCATCTAAAAGAACGGACGCTTCTTCGTACATTTCGGTTTCAAAGTATATCTGTAATTTTTCCAATCTTTCGCCGGCATCATACATATCCCGGTTAAAATCTTTCTCAACGCACCAGCCGCAAGCTATGGCCGTTACCCAAAAACATATTGCTAAAATATAAGCAAAGACGATCCTTAACATAACTTCTCTAGACCTCCCCCGCAATCTCATCGAGCAGGTCTTTAAAGGTAACCATTCCTATATGCCTGCTATTTTCATCCAGCAAAACCGCCACCTGCATCCTTTTCAATTGCAAAAGGTAAAAGACCTTATCGATGGCGCTTTCGCAAGATACATATAATACGGGGCGCAGGCACTCCGAGACCCTCGCGAATTTGCCTTCTTCATAAAGGGCGTCAAATACATTGGCAAAACCGATGATGTTTTCTTTCTCGCCTTCGTAAACCAGGATACGGGAAAAGCCGCTGGCCCTGGATAAGTCCTTTAACCGCGAAGGCTCGCTTGAAGAATCTATACTTACTACGTCCTTAATGGGCACCATAATCTCCTTAACCTTTTTGCTGCCGAATTCAAATATCCTGTGGATGATGGCCCGTTCATGCGGTTTAATTACTTCGTCTTTCTTGCTTTCCCTGATCAACAATTTTAATTCTTCCCGGCTGACAAAAGGGCTTAATCTCTTTGCTTCTTTTGTTTTCAGGGGTAACAGAATTATCCGCGAAATGAAAGATGTGAGCATAACCAGCGGCCAGAAAACAAGACTGAAGAATTTCAATATCCCCGCTATCCTGTAAACTACCTTATCGGCATAGAATCTTGCCACGGCCTTGGGGATAGATTCGCCGAAAATCAAAATAACGGGAGTCATAATTAGCGGGGTAAGCCAGGCATATCCCTGGCCGAGAGTTGCGACGACGAGGACCGTGAAGATTGCCGAAGATATAACCACAGAGAGATTGGTGCCTACCAAAGTTGTGCTTAAGAGCCTGTCCGGCGAACTCAACATCCTCTTAAGCAGCAAAGCCTGGGAAAGCCTGCCCTGGGCTAACTGTTCCATTTTAATTCTATTTACCGATATCACGGCCATCTCCGAGCCCGAAAAGAAGGCTTGCAATAAAACGAAGAGCGCTATTGCCGTAATCATCCCGAGAATCATTTTTTCCTTATTGTAACCTTGCGGATTCTGTGCTTGCGCACATCGTCAACGCTAAAGAGGTAAGCCCTGTATCTGATACTCTCGCCCGATTTTGGGATTCTGCCGAACAGATGAATCATAAATCCGCCCAGAGTCTCGGCCCCTTTTGCCTTAAAATGGGCGTTCAGCTCTTCGTTTAAGTCATAAAGGCTGGTCTTGCCGCTCACTGAAACAGTATTCTCATCAACTCTTACGATAAGTTTCTCTTCGGTATCGTATTCATCCTGAATCTCGCCGACAATCTCCTCTAAAATATCCTCGATAGTAACCAGCCCCGAGGTTCCCCCGTATTCATCGGTTACGATAGCTGCATAAGACTTTTTGCTCTGAAACTCAAGCAGCAGCTCTTCAATCCTTTTAGTCTCGGGGGCGAAGAGAACCGGCAAAACCTTACTCTGCCAGTCCGCGCACGGGGCGAGCAAATATTCCTTGGCATAAATAATACCCAGGATATTATCCACGCTGTCCTTATATACGGGAATTTTAGAATGGCGGCTGGATTTCAGCGCCTTCTCAAGCTGGAGGCTGTCCTCTTGAACGTCAATAGCAACAATGTCCACGCGGGGGGTCATAATTTCGTTGACGTATCTTTCTCTAAAATCGAACACTGTAGATATCATCTGTTCCTCTTCTTTGCTGATTACGCCTCCTTTTTCTCCGATGGAAACCAGGCCCCGGATTTCCTCAGAGGTCAAAAAAGGCTGCCTTAAATACTGCCGGCCGATTGTGCGTCCGGAAAAAAAGTCGGCGATTTTAGACCAGCCCAGGCAAACAGGAGAGACAATCTTGGAAAAAAGATACAAAGGCCGCGAAATAAAGCAGGAGAAACTCTCAGCGTGGGAAATTGCAAAGGTTTTGGGGGTAACCTCGCCAAACACCAGAAGCAAAAAAGTGGCCAGCCCGACTGAGGCCCCCAGGCCTCTCTGTCCGCTCGCACACATTACAGTCTCGGTAACCAAAGCGCTGATTGTTACATTAACCAGCATGTTCCCGGTAAGAATAGTGTTGAGAGTGCGCCGGGGGGAATCCAATAACTGCGCAATTAAAGCGCTTTGAGCGGGCCTGGCCTCTTTTAATCTGCGCAATTGTATCTTGGATAAAGAAAAAAGGGCGGTCTCTGTGGCAGAGAAAAGGCCCGACAATATAAGCAGAACAGCCAGCGCCAAAATATGCCAGAGCAAATTCAATTAAGTCACCCCTGCGGCCTTTTTTAATTCTGCCGCCTCAGAAGCTTTGAGCCTCCGCCAGCGCCCTGCTTTAAGGGCTCCCAGTTCCAAAGGGCCGAAGGCTGTCCTCTCTATGGCCAATACAGGGTGGCCTAAAGCGGCAAACATCTTTTTTATCTGGCGCTTGCGCCCTTCGGTTAGTTGTATTTCCAATCTGGCAGCCTCTTTTTTGCCGGCGATAACCTTAATTTTACAGGGCAACGTCTTCTCGCCTTCCAGAAGAATCCCTGCCTCTAATTTTCTGAGTTTTCTCCGGGAAACACTTCCCTTCACGCAAACTTGATAAATCTTTTTAATGCCGAATTTAGGGTGGGTTAAGCGATAGGCAAGCTCGCCGTCGTTAGTCAAAAGCATAAGCCCCGTGGTGTCTTTGTCTAAGCGGCCGACCGGATAAATCCGCGCATCTTTTTGCCTGATTAAATCAAGCACGGTCTGTCCGGCATATTTATCTTTTACCGATGCGACTACGCCTCCGGGCTTATTGAGTAAAAAATAAACCTTTTTTTGGATGCGAGTTGCTTCGCCGTCAACAGTTATAGCGTCTTTCTCTAAATTGACGCGCTGCCCCGGTTTAAAGGCCGGCCTGGCGTTTACTCTTACCCTGCCTGCTTTGATAATCTCTGCTGCGCCTCTTCGGGAGGCAAAGCCTAATTGCGCCAGAGCAACCTGTAACCGTATCTTCTGATCGACCATTTTTTGCCTTATTATCCTATCATAAAGCTATCCCCTTTGCAAGCCCCGTTAGAAGAAGTTGACAGCTCATCAAGAAGGTGGTATATTGATAGGCACGGTGTTTAAGGCCTGGGTAAAGAATTTTATAAATCTATTCTATCCTTTATCTTGTTTGATATGTAAGGCGGCCCTGAGCCCTTCAAGCGATAAACCCTTATGTGAAATATGCTGGAATAAAATTGAGTTTAGCCTGCCGCCTTTTTGCCGCGTATGCGGAAAACACCTGCCCGCAAGAAATCAAAATTACGCTTTTATCTGCAGGGATTGCCAGGCCCGCGTATATTTCTTCAAAAAAGCGCGCTCGGTTTGTGTATACGACGGTATAATTAAAGAATGCATCCATCTATTTAAATATAAAAGCAAATTATCTCTGGTTAAGCCGTTAAGCAAACTGATGATTGATTTCGCGCATAAATTTTTAGATATGAGAAACGTAGAGCTAATAATACCTGTGCCTTTGCACAGCGCAAAACAGCGCCAGAGACAGTTTAATCAGGCAAAACTTTTAGCCGGGGACCTGGCCCGGGCGTTCTCAAAAGAACTGCAAGCCAACCTGCTTATTAAGATTAAATCCGGGCCTGCCCAGGTTAATCTTTTGCGCACAGAAAGGCTTAAGAGCGTCCGGGGCGCTTTCAAGGTCAAGGATGCCAGGCGCGTTGAAAATAAAAATATCTTATTGGTAGACGATGTTTTGACAACCGGCGCTACGGCAAACGAATGCGCCAGGACGTTATTAGATGCAGGAGCAAACAGGATAGACGCCTTTGTTCTTGCCCGCGGCAGGTAAAGATGAAGATACTCAGGACATATTTATTGAAAGAGATGCTCTGGCCGTTCATTCTATCGCTGGCCATTCTTGTCTTTATAATGTTAATGGGCAGTTTAGTAAATCTGTTTAATCTGGTGATTAACAAAGGCGTAAGCCTGGCCCTGGTATCCAAACTTATTCTGCTTCTTATTCCCAATGTCCTTTCCTACGCCATTCCTTTGTCTATACTTAGCGCCACACTTTTAACGATCGGCAGGCTTGCCGCCGACAATGAAATCGTCGCCATCAGGGCATCCGGCATTAATCTATACAAGTTATGTTTTCCTATAATCGTAGTGGGGATGGTCTTAAGCCTTGCCTCCATCCCGCTTAACGACAGGCTTAAGCCAAATGCTTTATTTGCTTCCCGGAAAATCATCAAACAAATTGGCTTAAAAAGTCCCGCGGCGTTCCTGGAAGCGGGCACGTTCATCAGAACCTTTCAAAACTACATTATCTTCATTTACGGAATTCATCAAAATAAACTCAGTAATGTGCGGATTTATCAGCCCCAGGAAGGAAGGCCCACGCGCACAATTATTGCCAACCGGGGCGAATTTTTACCCATCCCGGAGAAGGACATCGTAAAACTTAAACTGATAGACGGCTCCAGCGACGAACCCAACCCCAAAGACCCGAGCACCTTTTACAAACTCAACTTCAAGACCTATTATTTAACCATGGACCTCTCGGGCGGGGCAGTAAACCTGCAAAAGAAACTAAAGGATATGAGCATTCGGGAATTGCGCCGGAAGATAGAGGAGCTGGCAAAAGATAAAATTGAAGACGTCACCCCCATTATTACAGAAATAAATAAGAAGCTCTCCTTCTCTTTTTCCAGCTTATGCTTCGTCGTGGTGGGCCTGCCCCTGGCTATCTGGACAAGAAGGCGGGAAAAATTTGTCGGCATCGGCTTAAGCATCGGAGTATTTCTTGCTTATTACATCCTCTTTCTTACGGGAGAGGTCCTTTCCATCCGGGGATTTATCTATCCGGGCCTGAGTATGTGGCTTGCGGACATCGCTTTAGTGTGTCTGGGGCTCATTCTAATTGCACAGACAATAAAACGCTAAGATGAAAATAATTGACCGCTATATAGTGAAAGAATTCCTTCCCCCTTTTTTTTACTGCCTGACTGTGTTCATTTCTCTTTATGTCATTATTGACCTTTGCAGCCGCCTGGAAGACATCCTCAAGCACCACGTAGAAATTCCTGTGCTTCTTCAGTATTATGCGGCCTTTCTGCCCATAATTTTTGTGCGCACAGCGCCCATTGCTGCACTTTTATCCACTCTATATATCTTAGGGAACCTCAATAAATACAACGAAATCGTCGCTCTTAAGGCGAGCGGCTTGAATATCTGGAGGTTGACGCTGCCTTTTTTCTGTCTGGGGATACTTATCAGTATTGCCACACTGGTGATTAACGAGAGAATTGTCCCCCAGGCAAATCTTGTCTCTACCACCGTGAAAGAAGAACGCCTGGATAAAGAAAAGACGCAGGCCGCCAACAGAGTAGTAGAAAATATTGCCATTTACGGGGCGCACAATCGCCTCATCCATGTGCGCCAATTTTATGCGCAGGAAAACCTTCTTAAAGGAATAACAATTCTGGAACAGGACGAAAATAAGCGGGTAAGCGCAAA
>JAHIIS010000003.1 GCA_018899075.1 Candidatus Omnitrophota bacterium
CCGCGGAAAATATCGTCCACTTCTTTTCAACGTAAAGTCTTTAGAGCTGTTTCTAAGATTCCTTTCGGCCAGGTGCGCAGTTATAAATGGGTAGCACAAAAGATAGGGCATCCGCGGGCGGTCAGGGCGGCGGCCTCTGTTTTAAAGAAAAACAAAGACCTTTTTGTTGTGCCCTGCCACAGGGTAGTCAAGTCTCGCGGCTCAATCGGCGGTTATGTTTTAGGTAAAGAAATAAAAAAGATGCTTCTGGATTTAGAGGACAAATTGACGCAGAGGAAATAGCCTGCTATAATAAGCTTAAAGGAGGAAAGGCAATGTTGGACGACTTAAAGGCACAATTGAAGCTTATCGATCAGAGGCTTGAGCAACTGCGAGGTTATCTTTGACGTAGAACATAAACGGGCGCGGATAAAAGAGATTGAAAGCCGGATGTCTCGTCCGGAATTCTGGAAAGACAGCAAAAAGGCGAAGGACATTATCGGGGAGTTGAAGAGCCTAAAATCCAGCTGTCTTGCGTGGGAAAAAGCGAAAAAATTACACAAGGAATTGGAAGAATTGGCAGAGATTGTGGAACGGCAGGACAGCTCATCCATCAGCCACCTGCAGAAGGATGTTACCAAAATATCCGCCGAGTTGGATAAGCTCGAATTTACTACCTTACTAAGCGGCGAAGAAGACAAAAATAACGCTATCCTTAATATTCACGCCGGCGCCGGAGGCACCGAGTCCTGCGACTGGACGGCGATGCTTACGCGGATGTATCTTCGCTGGGCAGAGAGGCGGGGCTTTGCTGCCTCGACCCTGGACTTTTTGCCCGGAGAGGAAGCCGGCACAAAGAATATCACCCTCTTGATAAAAGGCGAATATGCCTATGGCTACCTGAAATCAGAGAGCGGGGTGCACCGCCTGGTGCGCATCTCTCCTTTTGATGCCAATAAGCGCCGGCACACCTCATTTGCCTCTGCGGATGTGATTGCGGAAATTACCGAAGAGATTAAAGTAGAGCTCAGACCCGAGGATTTAAAGATTGATACCTATAGGGCCTCCGGCGCCGGGGGCCAGCACGTGAATGTGACCGATTCGGCAGTGCGCATAACGCATCAGCCCACAGGCATTGTCGTCCAATGCCAGAATGAGAGGTCGCAGTTTAAAAACAAGTCGCAGGCCTTGAAGGTATTGCGCGCCCGGATTCACGAAAGGGAAAAGGAAGAGCAGAGAAAAAAGTTAGAGGCCGAGTATGGCCAGAAGCAGGAGATTGCCTGGGGAAGACAAATCCGTTCTTACGTAATGCATCCATACACTATGGTAAAAGACCACCGCACTAATTTAGAAAAGGGCAATGTCAGCGCGGTGATGGACGGCGAAATCGACGACTTCATCGAAGCCTATTTGAAGTGGAAAATTAAAAAGTAAAATGTTTAAATTTCTTGTGAATAAGGTTATCGGGTCGCAGAGCGAGCGCATCTTAAGGCGTTTTAAGCCTTCGGTAGATAAAATCAACAGCCTTGAGAAAACAATATCTTTGCTTTCCGATGAACAACTTAAGGCCAAGACAGGTGAGTTTAAAAAACGCATTGAGCAAAAATCCGCTGCGTTTGCGCAGGACGCGCAAGACTTAGAGCGCCAGCTCAAAGAAGTAGCTATCCCTCAGGAGAAGCAAAAACTAAAAGCGAAGATACGGGATATCAACAACAAAATCCTGGAGGATATTTTACCCGAGGTCTTTGCGGTGGTGCGCGAGGCAGCCCGGCGCACAATCGGCCTTCGCCATTACGACGTGCAGCTTCTGGGTGGAATGACCCTGTATTACGGAATGATTGCCGAGATGACCAACGGCGAAGGCAAGACCCTGGTGGCTACGCTCCCCGCTTATCTGAATGCCCTGACCGGTAAAGGCGTGCATATCATTACAGTCAATGACTATCTCGCCCGGCGCGACCGCTACTGGATGGGGCCGGTTTATGAGTTCCTGGGACTTTCCGTAGGAGTAATCCAGCACGATATGGATGACGGGCAGAGACAGTCCGCTTATAACTGTGATGTTACCTACGGCACAAATAATGAGTTTGGCTTTGACTATCTGCGCGACAATATGAAATTTCGCAAAGAGCATATGGCGCAGAGGGGATTTCATTACGCCATTGTTGATGAAGTCGACAGCATCTTAATCGACGAAGCCCGCACGCCCCTGATTATTTCCGGGCCGGCTGAGGAGGCTACGGATAAATATTACCAGGCAGATAAAATTGCCCGCAGGCTAAAAGGGAAAAAGGTTACCGATAAAGAAGAGATTGAGGCCAAATATAAGGAAATAGACTTAACGGTCGGTTTTGATTTCATCGTTAAGGAAAAAGAACACCTGGTTTATCTTACTGAAGAGGGAGAAGGAAAGGCAGCCAAGATGTGGGGTGCGGATGACCTCAATACAATTGAGACAATGCCCCTGAAGCACCTGACCCAGCAGGCGCTGCGCGCCCACAGCGACCTTTTCCAGCGGGATGTGGCCTATATAGTTAAAGACGGCCAGGTGCTTATCGTCGATGAATTTACGGGAAGGCTGATGCCCGGCAGGCGCTGGAGTGACGGCCTGCACCAGGCTATTGAGGCCAAAGAAGGGGCAAAGATTGAGAGAGAAAACCAGACCCTGGCTTCGGTTACCTTCCAGAATTATTTTCGTATGTATGCGAAACTGGCCGGAATGACCGGAACCGGAGCCACCGAAGCGGCGGAATTTCACCACACCTATAATTTAGACGTGGTCAGTATCCCTACCAACAAACCCGTGATTCGCCAAGACCTTCCCGACGTTATCTATAAGACAGAGAAAGAGAAGCTCAAGGCCGTTGTGGAGGAGGTAGTTGAGAATCACAAAAAGAGCCGTCCGGTTCTGGTGGGCACCATTTCCATAGAAAAGTCAGAGCGCATAAGCGAGCTGCTTAACCAGCGCGGCATCGCCCATAACGTGTTAAATGCCAAGTATCATGAGATGGAGGCGCATATCGTAGCCCAGGCCGGGCGCTTAGGCGCGGTAACTATCGCCACGAATATGGCCGGCCGGGGCACGGATATCCGCTTGGGCGGAAACTTCGAATTTATGGTTAACGATATGCTAAAAACAAGAAAGGTCGGCCCGGCTGACCCGAATTATCAGCGCCAGCGCCAGGAGCTTCTTTCCAGTCTGGGGCCGCAGGTTTCCAGCGAGGGCAACAAGGTAGTGGAATTGGGAGGCCTTTATGTCGTGGGCACAGAACGCCACGAATCACGGCGGATAGACAATCAGCTGCGCGGCCGTTCCGGACGGCAGGGCGTCTCCGGAACTTCGCGGTTTTATTTATCTTTGGAAGACGACCTGATGCGCATCTTTGCTTCCGAGAAAATCTCCCGGATTATGGATTTCTTTAAATGGGAAGAGTCTGTCCCCATTGAGCACGCTTTAATTAGCAGAAGCATCGAGACCGCGCAGAAAAGAGTAGAGGGGCACAATTTTGAAATCAGGAAACAACTTCTACAATACGACAATGTGATGAACCGCCAGAGAGAGGTAATCTACGAGGAGAGGCGCCGCGTCCTGGAAAGCCCCGGCCTCAAAGAGCATATCTTTGAGATGACTAACGAGGCAGTTGATTCAGTTATAGACCTTTACGCCAATGAAAATATTCATCCCGAAGAATGGAATCTGGTAGGGCTAAAAAATCACATCAGGTCGAGATTCTTCTTAGAGATTGAGGACTTAAAGGCAGAAGAGCCGCGTGAGCAGATGCGGGAGGAGGTCGTTGCGAAAATCCGCGCGGCCTACCGGGAGAAGGAAATATCTTTTGGCGCCGGGAGCCTGCAGGACTTTGCCCGGATTGTGCTTCTTCAGGTAATTGACGCGAAATGGAAAGACCATTTATACAATATGGATTTTCTTCGCGAAGGCATCGGCCTTCGCGGCTATGCCGGGCATGACCCCTTAGTAGAATATCAGCGCGAAGGTTACGATATGTTTACCCAGATGATCGGGGGTATTAA
>JAHIIS010000027.1 GCA_018899075.1 Candidatus Omnitrophota bacterium
CTTTGTCCCATTCTAACTTCAATTCTATTTTCAAGATAGAATATTATATCCGCGTATCGCCTGACATCGATTTGCGATACGTTATATTCAGGATAAATTCGCCTTTTTTTCAACTCCTTAAGCAGCTCCAGGGCTTTCTTCAACCTTAAAGAGCGGGCGTTTGTATAAAGTTGGAGCCGCTTGGGATGGACGCCGATTATCTTCGGCAAATTCCTGTATATAGATTTGAAAGGTAATATAAAACCTTGCGCATCTACTAAGTAGGAATCCGCTGAGGACGCAATAAGGGCGAGCGGCTCTCTCTCTTTAACTACAATCAAAAGTTTATTCGGAAACTGCTTGCGAAGGCAAACTCCGGCGAGTTCGGGGTGTCTTGCCCGGATATCTCCAACAGTTCTTTCCATATCAAAATTAAAAAGATTGTAGCCGCTATCTAAAGGAAAAATATCTTCATAATTCCGCAGCGGTTTTCCGTTCGCATCTACGATAAAAACTCTACTGATCCTAAAACCGGGAAAACGCAGCAAGAAAGAACGCGCACCAAAATAGCTGCTTAGAATTAGAGCGCTAAGCAGCAATAAGAAGGCCGCCTTGTTTAAAAGCTTCCCGGACCTTTTTATTTCCTGGCGGTCTCTTTTAGGAGAATTTTTAGGGGAATTTTTTTTCTTCATTAATTCTTTATAGTCGGGCATCTCTCTACTCTCTACTTCTTTTAAGAGCTGACTGGACTATTTTCAGGCAAAGCTGCGCAAAATCTACACCACAGGCCCCGGCGGCCATAGGCAGGAGGCTCATTCGAGTAAGGCCGGGGATGCTGTTGACCTCTAAGACAAAAGGCGTGCCCCTGCTTAAAATCATATCTATGCGCGAGAAGGTGCGACAGCCTAACGCCTTATGCGCCAGGCGGCCTACCCGCTGTGCCTGGTTATAACTGGCCTTCGGCAGTTTAGCCGGAACCACATAATCGCTTTTGCCTTTAACGTATTTGGCCTGAAAATCAAAGAACCGCCTCTTCGGGAATATTTCCACAACAGGCAACGGCCTCTCTTCCAATATCCCTACGGTGATTTCTTTGCCTTTAATGTATTTTTCGATCATAACTGTATCATCGTATTTAAAGGCGATGTTTATCGCGCGATTTAAATTGTGAATTTTATCCACAAAGGTTATGCCAATACTTGAACCCTGGCTGGACGGCTTCACTACTACGGGAAATTTAAGAGTCAATTCTTTTAAACGCTTTTGCCAGGACTTACGATTTAGAACATCACATTCAGGAACAGGGATGTTATATTGTTTAAAGATTCGCCTGGAGGCAAGTTTATCCAAACAAAGGCGGCTGGCAATAACTCCTGAGCCGGTATAAGGGATGCGCAGAGACTCCAGAATTCTTTGTATTGCCCCGTCTTCGCCGAATTTTCCGTGAAGAGCAATAAAGGCGCAAGATATCTTCGCCCGCTTTATTTTTTTTGATGAATCATTGCGGATGTCCAAAGGCACAACATCCAGGCCCTGCTCTTTTAGCGCCTGATAAACCGCCTTACCCGACTTAAGCGAAATCTCACGCTCACTCGATGGCCCGCCCATCAACACCCCTATCCGCCCCAATTCCAAACGCTTTTTTGCTTTAGCTTTTGACATTAGTTTAAGATTTAACAGGAACCGCTTTGACCGGATTTAGAATATTATCGGGAGGAAAACGGTTCTCTGTTCTTCGGATTGTTCCCAATAACTCTGATCTCCGGTTCAAGAAGCACGCCGAATTTCTTCTTTACTTGCCTTTGAGCGAGGTTTATCAAATATAAGACATCGCCAGCCTTCGCACCGTTGCGGTTGACAATATAATTGGCATGTTTTGCGGATATCTCAGCCCCCCCTCTGCGCCTGCGCTTTAACCCGCAGGCCTCAATCATTTCTCCTGCAGTTAAGCCCTGCCCGCCATGCATATTCCTAGGCAGGCGGGAATGTCGAGGATGCCGAATGGCGAAGGGGTTCTTAAAGATGCAGCCGGCGCTTTTTGAGGCCAAATCCTGCGTTCTCCTTTTTTGAGCTAAATTTGCAGCGATATTCTCGCTAATCTTTTTTGGGCTTCTTCTTACCAGCCCAAGCTGTACCTTAAGCACAATATATCTATTTAAGTTCGACCGGCGATAGCCGAACTTCAGTTGATTCTTTTTTAGCAGGCGGACCTTTCCTTTCCTATCCATTGCGGTTACGCTTTCGACCAGGCTGCCGATAGCCCTATTTCGATTACCGGCGTTCATTGCCACTGCTCCGGCCACACTTGCCGGAATTCCCGCCAAAAATTCCAATCCTCCCAATCCCCTTTTTTGCGCCTGTCTAATCAGTTTATTTAAAGCCAAACCTCCACCGCAAATTAAGCGAGTTCCCTTAACCTCCGTTGCGCTAAAGACAGGAGAACTCAAACAGATTACTATACCCCTGAAACCATCATCGCTTACGAGGATATTGCTGCCTCTTCCGATTACAAGATATGGGAGCTGTTTCTTGATACAACGGCAGACCACCTCTCTCAATCCTTCAAAGTCGCCCGGCTCCACCCACACATCCGCCGGGCCCCCTATATGCAGAGTCGTATGGATGTTTAAGGGTTCCTTAAAGCGCACGCGGGCCTTTAAGCCTTTCAGCCAATGCATCGGCAATACTCCCGATATCTCCGGCCCCTATTATTGCCACAAGGTCGCCGGATTTAATTTCTCGAAGAAGATGCTTCAATATATCCTTTTTGGGCAAAAACCGTACATTTTCAACCTGTGCCTCCCGCGCTTTTTGGCAAATATTTTTTGCGCTTACTCCTTCGATAGGTGGTTCGCCGGCGGGATAAATATCGGTAACGATTAAATGGCCTGCGCCTTGAAAACAGCTGCCAAAGTCATCAATCAAGAATTTTGTCCGCGTATACCGGTGAGGTTGAAAAACAACCAGCATTCTTTTGTGTTTAAAACCTTTTAAGGCTTCCAATGTAGCTCTGATTTCCGTGGGATGGTGAGCGTAATCGTCAAAAACGAGGACATCGTTTTCTTTTAACTTTAACTCAAGCCTTCGCCTGACGCCCCGATAAGTTCCCAAAGCCCGCTGGACAGAGTTAAAGTCAAGGCCGAGTTCCAACGCAACAGCTACGGCTGCCAGGGCATTGCAAATATTGTGCCGGCCGGGAATCTTCAGAACCATCTCACCCAGATTTTCGCCCTTATAGACGCAGCTGAACCGGTTCAGGTTACTTTGTATTTCAATATCTTTTGCAAAAATCTGCGCCTGCGGCGATAAACCGAAACTAAAGAGTCTCTTATCCAAAGAACGGACAATCTTCAAAAGGCGCGGATCATCCAGACAGAAGAAAAGGCAGCCTTCCTCTTTTGTATTGCTCAAAAATTGGTGAAAGGTCTCTGTTATATGTTCTAAATTTCTATAGTAATCCAGATGCTCTCTATCAATGTTAGTAATCACCGGATAAAGAGGATTTAAGCTCAAAAATGAGCCGTCACTTTCATCGGCCTCCAAAACAAAATAACGGCTGTCTCCCAAAAAAACATTCCCGTTAAGACTAAATATCTCTCCCCCGACGCAGACAGTGGGCGCAAGGTCGCACTCTACCAGTATATGCGAAATTAAAGAAGCGGTGGTAGTTTTACCATGTGCCCCGCTGACTGCAATCGTTTTTTTCTGATTTGCCAATACGGCGAGAGCCTCGGCGCGGCTTACGACCGGAATACCCCGGGAATATGCAACCACAAGTTCCGGATTGTCTCTTTTGATTGCCGAACTGCAAACTACCAAATCTACATCTTTTATATTAGAAGGAGAGTGGCCAATAAAAATCTTAATACCTGAGTTCTCTAACTTTCCGATAAGCTGCGACGGTTTCAAATCGGAGCCGCTGACTCGACAGCCTGTGGCTTGAATAATTTGAGCAATGCCGCTCATCCCAATACCGCCGATGCCGATGAGATGGACTTTTGCTTTATTTGTGAACATAGCGGCCTCTGTATAAAGCGAAAACTTCTTCTTTCAAATTATGGCTTGCCTGAGGCGCCTGGAGCAGCTTGATTCTCTGTGATAAATTTTCCCGCAGGCTTTTGTTGGCGATTAATTCCGAGAGTATCTTTTCTAACTCTTCGCAAGACGAAGTGCTTTCATCTAAAACTAAAGCCGCCCCCCGGCGCTTGAGATACAGGGCATTTTCTTTTTGATGTCCGGTACCGTAAGAATATGGTATTAAGATACAAGGGAGGCCAAAAGTCGCCGCCTCAAAAATAGTACTTGCGCCGCAACGCGCGATCAATAAATCAGCGGCTCCATAGGCGCCGGCCATATCTTCAAGAAAATCAAAGACCCGGCAGGTAACACCTAAAGCCGCATATTTTGCCAAAACAGAGCGAAAATCCCTCTCGCCGCATAGGTGTATCACCTGCAAATGCCTGCGGAGCTCTGTATCCATGCGGCTTAAGCAATTCAGCACCAACTCATTGATATTGTGGGCGCCCTGGCTGCCGCCGAGAACAAGTATCGTAAATTTTCCTGTCTCCGTTTTAAATCTGTGCGAAGGGTCTCTTCCGTAATCCGAAATGAGTTTGCGCAGAGGAAGTCCTGTCTTTACAATTTTACGACGGGCTTGCCTGCCTTTAGAAAATAACTTATTTGTATCGTCAAAAGTTACGGCTATTTTATCAGCGATCCGCGCTAACAGCCGATTGGCCCTTCCGGGGACAACGTTCTGCTCGTGAATAAGCAAAGGCCTGCCGATTATGCGGCCGATAATTAAAGGGGCAAAAGAGGTGTATCCCCCGAATCCTACAACCACTTGCGGCCTGTATCTTAACATTATATAAAATGATTCAAGGCAGCCCCAGGCCAGTCTTAAGATAAAAGGAACGTATTTAAAAGAAATCCTGTAGGGCAAAGGAGAAGAACTGAGGGTCTTTATTTGCATACCTTTAAAAGGAGCGGCTGTTTTAAGGTACTCTTTATCTCTGGGGCGAGTTGAAACAACCATTATAATTGAGCAGTTTTCATCTTCTTTTCTTAATTCTTCGGCCAGAGCCAAACCGGGAAATATATGGCCTGCCGTCCCCCCGCAGGC
>JAHIIS010000028.1 GCA_018899075.1 Candidatus Omnitrophota bacterium
AAAGGTTAGGCCCAGAGCTAATATCCTTTCTTATTATGAAAAAATACTCGCAACCGATTTCAGAACAAAAGAGATAAAGAACTTATCCGAACAAAAGAAAAAAATAATCGGTACTTTCTGTAATTTTGTCCCTGAGGAACTAATATATGCCTGCGGTTGTGTTCCTGAAGATTGTGCGCAGGCGCTTGCGATACTATTTCTGCAGGAGAAGAGATGTTGCCGCGGGATATCTGCCCGCTGATTAAGTCATCCCTGGGATTTAAGATACTAGGACTTTCATACTTTGAACTCTGCGATTTAGTAATTATTCCCACTACCTGCGATGGCAAAAAGAAGTTGGGAGAAACGCTCGCTGATTTACTGCCGGTATGGATATTAGAAGTCCCCTCCAGGAAAAATATCTCGGCAGCAAAGGATTTCTGGTTTAGCGAGATTGAGAGATTGAAAAGAAGGCTTGAACAATTTAGCGGCGTTAAAATAACCAGAGAAAGATTGAAACAGGCTATCGAAAAATTGCATAAGAGACAAGCAGTGTTTCGCCAATTTTATCAATTAAGAAAACATAATCCACCATTGATAAATGGAAGGGATTCACTCCTTGTAGTTCAGGCAAGTTTTTATGATGATATAGATAGGTGGAGAGAAAAGACCGAAGAGTTATGCGGGGAACTTAGTAACCAGTCCGACCCGGCAAAGCGGAACGGGCCGGGGGAACCCAGGCTGTTACTCACCGGTGCCCCGATTATCTGGCCAAATTACAAGGTCCTTAATATTATTGAAGAAGCAGGGGCAACAGTCGTCATTGATGAGCTATGTTCAGGGACTCAACACCTCTATGAGCCGGTGGAACCAGATGAATGGACACAAGATGTGATGTTAAGGGCAATAGCTGACAGGTATTTACTTCCTTCAACCTGTCCCTGTTTTGTTGAGTCAAACGACCGAATTGATAGAATTCTCGATTTAATAAATGAGTTTAATGTGGATGGGGTCATTTATCATTCTTTAAGGTTATGTCAGCTTTATGATATAGAGTCGTATAAAGTTAAACACGCATTAAAAACTAAAGGGAAGGCCATGCTTAATGTTCATACTGACTACAGCCAGGAAGATACAGAACAGATTAAAACACGGGCAGAGGCTTTTTTAGAAATGATAAAAGCAAGGACCGTAAAATGGTAGTTTGCGGCATTGATATTGGCTCAGTGGCCACCAAGGCAGTAATCCTTAAAGATGAAAAGATTTTATCTAAGACCCTCTGTCCAACAGGAGTAAATCCTAAGTCGGCTGCAGAAGAGGCCTTAGGTATGGCACTAAACCAGGCCAATTTATCGAGACAAGATTTAGAATATATCATTTCCACTGGTTACGGTCGCCGGGCTATTGAGTTTGGAAATAAAACTGTCACAGAGATCTCTTGTTGTGCCAGGGGGGCGCAGTGGATGGGCGCACCTTCAGGAAAGGTGAGAACAATTATTGACCTGGGTGGACAGGATATGAAGGTAATCTCACTCGATGAAGACGGAGACATTGCTGACTTTGTGATGAACGACAAGTGTTCCGCAGGGACAGGGAGATTTTTAGAAGTTATGGCTGACGTTCTAAGTGTGAGGTTAGGGGATTTAGGAGAGTTATCGTTAAAATCGAAAAACCCCATTCGGATAAACTCAACCTGCACTGTATTTGCTGAGAGCGAGGTTATTTCTTTAATAGCTCAGGGCAAAAATAAGGAGGATATTATTGCCGGGATTCATTCCTCAATTGCCGAAAGAATTTCGAATATGGTAAGACAGGTCGGGGAGAAAATGGTTATTTTCTTTTGTGGTGGAGGAGCAAAAAATAGAGGCATAGGCAGGGCATTGGAAGATAGATTTGGGATGAAGGTATATGTGCCTGAAGGGCCCCAGTTTGCCATTGCCTTAGGCGCAGCCTTGATAGCCCAACAAATTAAAAATGCCAGCCTGCCAGAGCAAAGCGGCGGACAGGCAAAATGAAAGATCAAAAATTAAAAATATATCTGATCTGGTCCCTGCTTATTATCGGCGCCTGTTTTGTTATTATGCATAATCTTATCCCTGAAAGAGAGATGAAAGGGCAGATAATAGAGGAGGAAGGGATATATAGAATTGGAAGAGTCAGCGTTGATACTGAAAAAGGCGAGATACAATTTAAAGGCCGCATTTTTAAAGATAATGAGTGGGTGCAGCACCTTCTATATCTTGAGGGATATAAATGGCTAAAGGAGGAATCGGCCATTATCTCCAATGCAGAACTTTCTGATCTACAGAAGGCAATTGCCCTTTTAGATTGGAGATTATGGGATGAACTCTGGTATAGAAAAACAAGTAACCAGAAATTATTACTTTCGGTTAAATGGGATGAAGAAGAAGTTGCTGCCCAAAAATTAGTTTTGACGGAAGATGAGTTAGAAATTGGAGATCTTATCTTCTTGGGTTCGCCCTATTTTGACCACATAGCCTTAGAGGCTCCGCCAGGCGTGGACTGCAGGCTTTGTCCTGTATTTCCCTTAGAGGAAAAGGCGCTGAGAGAGACCTTTATCAGGGCATCCGGTCAATCAGGCTATGAACTAAATTCAGAAAAAATGCCGTCTCAAGAAACTGAAGTAACTATGATTATGAGATTTTCAAGATGAGTATCCCTATTGAACTGTTTAT
>JAHIIS010000029.1 GCA_018899075.1 Candidatus Omnitrophota bacterium
CATAATCATTCTGGCCACCCAGAAAAAGATTATTTCCTGCGCAGTAACCAGTACCTGCGTAGGATAAAAATAGGCAAGTTCTGCCTCTTGCTTCTTATCCAATGCCGGCCAGCCAAAAGTGGCAAAAGGCCAGAGCCAGGAGGAAAACCAGGTATCCAGGACATCCTCGTCCTGCCGGATATTCGTCCCCCCGCAGCGGGGACAGAATTTCGGATTTTCCAAAGAAACCATAATTCCTGCCTCAGAAAGGTTAATCTTTTCCGAAGGCGAAACTCTTTTTCCTTTACGCGAGGCCTCATAGCCCTTTTTACAATCTGCGCAGTACCAGGCAGGGATGCGGTGGCCCCACCAGACCTGGCGGCTGATACACCAGCTGCGCAAGGCCTCCATCCAGTTTAAATAGACCTTCTTCCAGCGCGCAGGATAAAACCTTATTTTGCCTTTCTTGACTACTTCCTCTGCCGGTTTTCCCAACTTTCTCATATCTACAAACCACTGTTCAGACAAATACGGTTCAACCATTGTGTGGCAGCGATAGCAATGCCCTACAGAATGTAGATGAGGCGCGGTCTTTTCCAGAAGGCCTCTCTCCTGCAAATCCTCCAGGATTGCCTCGCGGGCTTCGAATCTATCCATCTGCTGGTAATCTAAGGGGGCATTCTGGTTCATTGTGGCATCCGGATTCATCACTACTCTGGCCCAAAGGCTGTGCCTTCGGGCAATCTCAAAGTCGTTAGGGTCATGGGCAGGAGTAACCTTGACAATGCCTGTGCCAAATTTAGGGTCGACGCTGGCGTCGGCAACAACAGGAATCTCCTCATTAACCAAAGGCAAAACTACAGTCTTACCAATTAGTTTTTTATACCTTTTATCCTTAGGATTAACCGCTACAGCCGTATCGCCGAGCATAGTTTCCGGGCGGGTAGTGGCTACCACAACATAGTCTATAGTGTCGGATAGTCCATACCCGGCAGACTTTCCTGTCGCGGATTTCTTGAGGGGGTATCTTATATAGTAGAGATTTCCTTTAACTTCCTTGTGCTGCGACTCCTCATCGGAGAGAGCGGTCTGGCAACGCGGGCACCAGTTGATAATATAATTTGCTTTATAGATTAAATCCTTTTGGGCAAGTTGAATAAAGACCTCACTGACCGCCACACTGTATTCCTCATCCATAGTGAAACGCGTTCTTTGCCAATCACAGGAACACCCCAGTTTTTTCAACTGGGTAATAATTGTAGAGCCGTATTTTTCCCTCCAGAGCCAGGTCCTCTCTAAAAACTTCTCTCTTCCCAGATCCTGACGCTTTAATCCTTCCCGGGCAATCTCCTTCTCCACTACATTCTGGGTAGCAATTCCCGCGTGGTCTGTGCCGGGCATCCAGAGGGTGCAGTAGCCTTGCATACGCCGCAAACGAATCAGGATATCCTGAACGGTGTTATTCAGGGCGTGGCCCATATGTAAGATGCCGGTAATGTTCGGCGGCGGGATGACTATACAATAAGGTTTTTTCCGGGGATTTATCTCGGCATGGAAGAGGTTATTTTCTTCCCAGAACTGATACCACTTCTCTTCCACCTCTTTGGGAACGTATCTTGGAGGGATATTGAACACTATTTTCTGTCTTTCAGCAACTTATATTCGATAGAATCCACCAGCGCCTGCCAGCTCGCCTCGATAATATTTTCCGAAACACCTACCGTGCCCCATGAGTCTTTTTCATCCTGCGATTGAATTAAAACGCGCACGCGGGCGGCAGTGCCGGCTGTCTCCTCCAACACGCGCACCTTAAAGTCTGTCAGGCGCATCTTGGCCAGAGCAGGATAAAACTCTAACAGGGCCTTGCGCAGGGCGTTGTCCAGCGCATTTACCGGCCCGTCTCCTCCGGAGGCGGTGTGCTCTTCAATCTTATTTACTTTCAACTTAATGGCGGCTTCGGAAGTAACTTTGCCGTCTTTTGCCTTTTCAATAATTACCCGGAAACCTTCCAGCTCAAAAAATCTTTTATATTTTTTCATCGCCTTCTTCATCAGAAGCTCAAAAGAACCTTCGGCGGCCTCAAACTGGTAGCCCTGGTACTCTAAATCCTGCAGAGTTTTAAGGATTCTTTTGGTATGCGGGGTCTCTTTCTCAAGGCCCAGCTCCAGCTGTTTTGCTTTCAAAAGAATGGACGTCCTTCCGGAAAGTTCGGAGATTAAAAAACGCCTGCGGTTTCCTACCAAAGCCGGCGCAATATGTTCGTAAGTGAGGGGGTGCTTTACCATAGCATTAATATGCACCCCCGCTTTATGGGCAAAGGCGCTTTCTCCGACGAAAGGCTGGTTGCTTTGATGACGCATATTACTTACTTCGCTCACGTAGCGGGAAACCTCGGCCAATTTTTTAAGCCCGGCTTTGGAGATGCACTCAATACCCAATTTCAATTGAAGATTGGCAAGACAGACTATCAAATCGGCGTTTCCGCAACGCTCGCCATATCCGTTTATTGTGCCCTGAATATGAGTGCATCCTTCTTCTACGGCTGCGATGGTATTGGCGCAAGCCAGGCCTGAATCGTTATGGGCGTGTATTCCCAAAGGGACATTCAAGCGCGGCCGGACTTCTCTGATAATCTTTGTCAGGAAAGAGGTAAGTATTCCTCCGTTTGTCTCGCACAAGACTATCAGGTCCGCGCCCGCCTCTTGCGCGGTGAGCACTGTCTTCAGGGCGTAATCCAGATTGTCCCTTGCCCCGTCAAAGAAATGTTCGGCATCATAAATGACTTTGCGCCCCCTGCCCTTGAGATACTTAACGGAAGATGAAATCATCCTCAGGTTCTCATCCAACGAGGCCTTTAACACATATTTAACATGCAGGTCCCAACTCTTCCCGAATAAAGTTATTACCTCTGTCCCGGCTTTCAAAAGAGCCTTAATACTGGCATCCTTTTCGGGCGCAAGATGCGGCCGGACTGTCGAGCCAAATGCGCAAATCCTGGCGCATTTCAGGCGGCGGCTCTTCACCTGTTTGAAGAATTCTATATCTTTGGGATTAGAGCCCGGCCAGCCGCCTTCGATGTAATGGATACCGAGCGCATCTAATTTCTGCGCAATCTTCAGCTTATCCGCTACCGAATAAGAAATTCCTTCCGTCTGAGCGCCGTCTCTCAAGGTAGTATCATATAATTCAACCCTGCGCATAAGAAACCACCGCCTTATCTTTTTTTCTCTAATTTGAATTTTTTATGAATCGCGCGCACTGCCCTTTGGGCAAATTTCTTCCTGATTACGCAGGAGATACTTATCTCGGAAGTAGAAATCATCTCAATATTAATCTTGTTTTCCGCTAAGGCCTCAAACATAGCTGCGGCGATACCTGAATGGGACCTCATTCCTACCCCGACGACAGAAACCCTGGCAATTGCCCGGTCGGCAATAACATTTCCGCCGCCGGTTTGCTTGCTTGCCTTTCTGGCGGCCTTGAGCGTCTTGGCTAAATTCTCTTTTACTACCGTGAAGGAAAGGTCGGTGGTTCCTGTGCGGCTGATGTTCTGGACAATCATATCCACATTTATGCCTTCTTGAGCAATCTTCTTGAAGATTTTCGCCGCCACCCCGGGTTTGTCGGGGACATCACGAATCGTGACCTTGGTCTCATTCTTATTTAGCGTTACCGCGCTCACTACGACCTTCTCCATGTGTTTTGCTTCCGGGGAAATCATTGTTCCTCCTTTATCGGTAAAACTTGACCTGACGATAATAGGAATATTAAATCTCTTTGCCAGCTCCACGCATCTTGTCTGAAGCACCTGCGCCCCCAGAGAAGCCATCTCCAGCATCTCGTCGTAACTTAGGCTCTGGAGTTTCCTTGCCTGAGGAACGATGCGCGGGTCGGCGGTATAGACTCCCTCCACATCGGTATAAATCTCGCAAGATTTTGCTTTTAAGACTTTGCCTAAGGCCACGGCCGTTAAGTCGCTTCCGCCGCGGCCCAGGGTGGTTATCTCCCGCAATAAATCTACGCCCTGGAAACCTGCGACAATAACAATCCTCTTCTGCGCTAATTCCCGCTTGATTCTGGCGGTATTTATCTTGATAATCCTGGCTTTAGTATGGCTGCTATCGGTGATAATGCCCACCTGGGCGCCTGTAAAAGATATAGCCTCGTATCCCAACTTATGAATGGCCATAGCCAGAAGAGCCACGGAGGTCTGTTCGCCCGTAGAGATAAGCATATCGAGCTCTCTTTCCGAAGGAGAGGGGGTAATCTTGTAAGCCAGCTTAAGCAAATCGTCCGTAGTATCGCCTAAAGCGGAAACCACTACCACTAAATCGTAGCCTTTGCGCCGGTAGCCGACTATGCGCCTGGCGACAATGGAAATCCTTTTGGGGCTGGCGATTGAGGTGCCCCCATATTTTTGCACGATGATATTAGACATTCCCCTGTTTAATCCTCTGTTCTCTTTTTTCTTTCAGCGCACGGAATAAAATTATGTCTACTTCCAAAAGCATATAAAAGGC
>JAHIIS010000030.1 GCA_018899075.1 Candidatus Omnitrophota bacterium
TCTCCTGATACTTTACCCATTTTCAGGCTTTAAGTGAGCGCCAGCTTCAGCGGGTAGAAGAGTTGGTCAACGGCGAAATTAAACAGAATAAGAAGCTGGGTGTATCGAACACAAGTTTTGAGCAGGCTCAAGAAGCCGGCGCCCTGGCCTTTTTTGGCGAAAAGTATCAGGAGAGAGTAAGGGTAATCAAGGCAGGCGATATATCTTTAGAGCTCTGCGGCGGCACGCATGTCTGCTCTTGCGGCGAGCTCGGGCCCTTTAAGATTGTCGGTGAATCTTCGGTTGCCTCAGGGATAAGAAGGATAGAGGCGCACAGCGGCAGAAAAGCTTTAGAGTCGCTTGAACAAGAGAAAAATCAACTCAACGAATTTATGCAGACTTTTGGTGTTGCGCAAGATGAGCTACCCGGGCGCATCGAGGGACTTTTGCGCAGGATAAAAGAATTAAACAAAAAGCTGGAAAATTCCAGGCTGGAGAATTTTAAATCAAGTATAGACAGGATTATAGCCTGTGCCCGGCAAACTCGCGGCATTAAGATTATTGTCCAGCAGATAAAAAGCGCAGATATGGGGCTGTTGCGTTTGATGGCCGATTTATTAAGACAGAAGGCGTCTCCTTCAGTAGTTGTTCTGGGTTCTGCCGTGGCGAAGGAAAAAGTTTTTATAGTCTGCGCCCTGACTGATGAGCTTCGCTCCCGGGGTTTAGACGCAGCTAAAATTATTCGCACTATAGCCCTGGATGTAGGGGGCTCAGGCGGCGGGCGGGCTGACTTTGCCCAGGCAGGAGGGAAAGACCCTTCAGGTTTAGAGAGGGCTTTGGTGAAAGCGGAAAATATTATAAAACAGGAGTTAGGTCGATGAAACTGATTAAGGCCGGCGGCCGCAAGATGCAGAAGATATTAGAGCGGGATTTAAATTCCAAAAAAAGGATTCAGGAGAAGGTAAGGAAAATAATCGAGGATGTCCGCGCCTTCGGCGATGAGGCAGTATTAAAATATACCAGGAAGTTCGACCACGTCAAATTGACTGCGAGGCAGCTGAAGGTAAGCGAAACTGAAATATCCGCGGCTTATCAGAATATTAATCCGCAGTTCGTTTCTACGCTAAAGACCATCATCGATAACGTTACCAAGTTTTACACCAAACAACTAAAGAGGTCCTGGAAGATTAAGGGGGAAGAAGGCACAAGCCTTGGCGAAAAGATTACCCCTTTGGAGAAGGTAGGAATATATATTCCCGCAGGGACCGTCCCTCTGTTTTCCACAGTATATATGACAGTAATACCGGCAAAGATTGCGGGAGTGGAAGAGATTATTTTAACCGCGCCTCCTAATAAATATGAGACGGTCGACCCTTATATTTTAGTTGTGGCAAATTTACTGAAAGTGGATAAGATATATAAAATAGGAGGGGCTCAGGCAATTGCGGCCCTGGCCTTCGGCACAAAAACTATGCCTCGCGTGGATAAGATAGTAGGGCCGGGAAACGTATATGTCAGTGAGGCCAAAAGGCAGGTATTCGGTTACGTAGATGTGGATATGCTGGCCGGCCCCAGCGAAATTGTGGTTTTGGCCAATGACTTTAGCCACCCCGACTTTATAGCCTGCGATCTGGAGGCACAAATTGAGCATATCGGCTCTCTGGCTGTTCTGGTAACTACTTCCAAAAAATTGGCTCGCATGATGAAGAAGCGCCTGAGCCAGGGTTATATCGTGGTAGTAAAGAATTTACAAGAGGCCGCAGAGCTGATTAACCGCATTGCCCCGGAACACCTGGAAATTATGGTTAAGAATCCCCGTAAAGTTTTGAAGAAGATAAAAAATGCCGGGGCAATATTCCTGGGGCCTTATTCGCCTGTGGCTCTGGGCGATTACGCCGCCGGGCCAAGCCATGTCTTGCCTACTGCGGGGACCGCGCGTTTCTCTTCCGGGCTTTCCATAGACGATTTTGTTAAAAGGTCCCATGTGATATCCTATACGAAGAAGGCCCTGGAGAAGGTCAGGCAGCCGATTGAGAAAATTGCCGAGCTGGAAAAGTTAGAGAAGCATATCCAGTCGGTTAGGGTAAGATTTGAGTGAGGTGCTTTTCGAGTAGAGGTTCAACCTCGATGAGGTTGAACCTCGATAATGATGTAGGAGAAGAAATGAAGAAAGTGAGAGTGGCGAAGGTAAAAAGAAAGACGAAAGAGACCGATATCCGGGTCAGCTTGAATATCGACGGGCAGGGCAAATCAAAAATCGACACGGGGATTGGTTTTTTAGACCATATGCTGGAATTGTTTGCCGGACACGGCCTTTTCGATTTAGAGATTAAGGCCAAAGGCGACTTGAAAGTGGACATCCATCACACCAATGAGGATATCGGAATCTGTTTGGGCCAGGCCTTCAATGAAGCCCTGGGAAAGAGAAAGTCAATTCGCCGGTTCGGCGAAAAGACTATCCCTATGGATGAGGCCTTAGCAAATGTGCGCGTAGTGGTTGATGTAAGCGGCCGGCCGTTTTTTAATAACATTAAGTCAGAGAAACCATACGAAGAGAAAGATGTCCAGGGGTATAATCTGGAATATGCGCGCCAGTTTTTCCAGGCCATGGTGAATCATTTTCCCATTACAATGCATATCTCTATTCTGGAAGCCGGTTGCGATACACACCATCTTTTAGAAGCAGTTTTTAAGGCTGCCGCCAAGGCTTTAGATGAAGCTACTCAGATTGACCCGCGGATAAAAGATATCCCCTCTACCAAAGGGCGGATATAGATGATAGTCATTCCGGCTATCGACCTCAAAGACGAAAAGGTAGTGCGGCTTTTACAGGGCAGGTACGAAAAGGTTACGGTCTATTCAGATAATCCGGTGGAGACAGCGAAGACCTGGCAGAGGCAGGGCGCAGGCCGCTTGCACGTGGTAGACTTAGACGGTGCCAAGGCCGGAGAACCTAAAAATATCAAAGCCCTGCGCCGGATAATTGAAAGCGTTGATGTGCCTGTTCAATTCGGCGGAGGCCTGCGCAGGCGCGAAGATATCTCTGCGGTATTAAGCATGGGCGCCAAATGCGCAATTTTGGGCACCACCGCCTGCGAGGACTTAAACTTTGTTAAGCAGATAATCGCCGAGTTCGGCGAGCGGATTATCGTGAGCATTGATGTGAAAGATAGAAAAGTAGCTGTGCGCGGCTGGACAGAGACTTCTAAATTAGAAGATATAGAATTAATCGGGAGATTGCAGGATATAGGAGCAAAATCATTTATCTACACCGATATCTCTCGCGACGGCACTTTAGCCGGCTCCAATATCGAAGGGATTAAAAGAGCTTTACGGCAAACCGGCGCTTCTATATTCTATTCCGGCGGAATTTCTTCAATGGAGGACGTCAAAGACCTCAAGGCTTTGGAAAGCGAGGGCCTGGCCGGCATAATCATCGGCAAGGCTTTATACGAAAACAAAATTAATTTAACTCAGGTAAAAACATTTTTGGAGAAGCAGTGATGAAACTCGCTCAATTAATAAAAAAGGTGAAGTTTGACCAGCGCGGACTTGTTCCAGCAGTTATTCAAGATGAGAAGACAGGCGAGGTGCTGATGCTGGCCTATATGAATCGCAGAGCGCTGGCGAAGACCTTAGAAACCGGCAAGACCTATTTCTGGAGCCGCTCCCGGAAGAAACTCTGGATGAAGGGAGAAATCTCCGGCCACACACAATCCGCGCGCCAGGTTTTCCTGGATTGCGACGGCGACACTTTGTTGATCAAGGTCCGCCAGAAAGAGGCGGCTTGCCATACAGGCTTTTACTCCTGCTTTTATAGAAAGATGAATTCCAGGACAGCAACTCTGAAAGTAACCGGAAAAAAAGTTTTTGATTCCAAAAAGGTATATAAAACCTGAGGAACCCTATGCATTATCCTTCAAAAAAGGAATTTATTAAAAAGGCCCGTCAGGGAAACCTCATTCCGGTTTACAGGGAACTTTTAGCGGATTTAGAGACCCCGGTTTCCGCATTTTTAGAAATCGGCCGGGGAGAATATTCCTATCTTTTGGAGTCTGTGGAAGGTCCCGAATCTGTGGCCCGCTATTCATTCCTGGGCTCTTCTCCTTCGCTAATTTTTAAAAGTAAGGCAGGAGACATAGAAATCATTCAAGGGGCGAAGGTTAAAAAGTTTAAGTCGTCCGACCCATTAGGCGAGATTAAAAGATTGATGCAGCAATATAAATTTGTGCCTGTAGAGGGCCTGCCCCGGTTTTGCGGGGGGCTGGTGGGTTTTATGAGCTATGATATGGTCAGATTCTTCGAGCAAATTCCGGACGCAAATCCCGATGATTTAAATCTTCCGGATTGCCTTTTTCTGCTTACCGATACTATTTTGATTTTCGACCACATCAAAGGCGTCATCAAAATCATCAATAATGTTTATCTTAAGGACAGGAAGAGTAAAAAGAAAGTTGCCCGGGCATACGAAGAGGCAATCGGGAAGATAGAAAAGGTTGCCGCGAGGCTCAAGAAATCTGACCATATCA
>JAHIIS010000031.1 GCA_018899075.1 Candidatus Omnitrophota bacterium
ATCCGACCCGCTCAACCATAAAAATGACGTTGCCCGGTAGTGTAATGGTAGCACAGCAGCTTTTGGAGCTGCGCGTCTAGGTTCGAATCCTAGCTGGGCAGCTTAATATAACCGTAGCATACAACAATGAAGGATATAGTGGGTATAATACTGGCCGCAGGAGAAGGGACGCGGATGAAATCCGCTCATCCCAAGGTATTACACAAGGTCGGCGGCAAGCCGATGCTTGAATATATGCTGGAGCTTTTGCGCCGGTTGGAAATTAATAGATGTATCGTAGTTGTCGGGCACAAAGCAGAAAAAGTGAAGGAGATTCTTAAAAAAAGCAGCGCCGGCAAAGTTAAAACTGTCAGACAGCCAAAGCTTTTAGGCTCGGCAGACGCCGTCTGGCAGGCAAAGGACTCCTTTTCCAATTTTAAGGGAAGTGTGCTTGTTGTCTATGGAGATACGCCGCTTATAAGTGAACAGAGCCTTAAGAAGTTAGTCCGGTTCCACAAGATGAATCAGGTCTCCTGCACTATTTTGACCGCAATTTTAAAAAACCCTACGGGCTTCGGCAGAGTCTTAAGAGGCGAAGACAACCGGATTGTGAGGATAGTTGAGGAGCAAGATGCCGATACGTACGAGAAGGCAATCGGAGAAATCAATGTGGGCGCTTATTGTTTTAGAGCAAAGGAGCTCTTTTCGGTTTTAGAGCAGATTAAGCCCGACAACGTAAAGAAGGAATATTATTTGACCGATGCCATAGGGGCGTTATCCAAAAAGAGGGCAAAAATAGGGAGTGTTTACGTGGGGGCGCAAGAGGAGGCTTTCGGGATAAATTCGCGCCATGACCTTTCGCGTGCTAGTACCGTAATAAATAAAAGAAATATAGAGAGATTAGCCTCAGGCGGCGTGACGGTCATGGACCCGGCCACGACCTTCATATACGGGGATATAGAAGCAGGGCGCGACACAATCATTTATCCGCATACTGTTATTGAAGGCAGAGTAAAGATTGGAAAGGGATGCCAAATCGGCCCTTTTGCCCGTCTTCGCTCAGGCACTGTATTGGAAGACGATGTCCAGCTCGGCAATTTTGTGGAGATAGTCAGGTCAAGAGTCGGCTCGGGCTCCAAGATAAAGCATCACAGTTATATCGGCGACACCACCATAGGCAAAGCAGTTAACGTCGGATGCGGCACCATTACCGCAAATTATGATGGAAAAAATAAAAACCCCATCTTTATCGGCGATGGGGCCTTTATCGGCGTAGGCACTATTTTGATTGCCCCGGTCAAAATCGGCAAAAAGGCAATTACCGGAGCCGGCAGCGTAGTTACTAAAAACAAAAACGTTCCTGCCGGGGCAACCGTAGCGGGTGTGCCCGCCCGGATCTTAAAAAAGCGGGCTCGATAAATCGAGCCCCTACAATACAAATAATGTAGGGGTCGGATTTATCCGACCCATTCTGGTTCTGACACTCTTACAGGGGGTAAGCGATGTTTGATAAATTGGCAGTATTTTGCGGCAACGCCAATCCCAACTTGGCTAAAGATATCTGCAGGTACTTAAAGATTAAATTGGGCGATGCCCTCGTATCCAGATTCAACGAAGGAGAGATTTGTGTTAAGATTAACGAAAACGTGCGCGGTAAAGATGTATTTCTGATCCAGCCGACCAGCCCTCCCCCCAATGAAAATATGATGGAACTCTTAATTATGATTGATGCCCTCAAGCGGGCATCGGCTCGGCGCATTACAGCGGTCTTACCGTATTACGGGTATGCGCGCCAGGACAGAAAAGACCAGCCGCGCGTGCCCATAACGGCGAAATTAGCGGCGGACCTGATAACCGTAGCCGGGGCATCGAGGCTTCTGACCGTTGACCTGCACGCCGGGCAAATCCAGGGATTCTTCAATATTCCCGTGGACCATCTTTATGCCGTAAATGTCTTTGTGGAATATTATCAGAAATTGCGCCTGGAAAACCTGGTGGTGGTCTCCCCTGATGTAGGAGGTATAAAGATGGCCCGGGCCTACGCCAAGAGATTTGCGGCCGGCCTGGCAATAATCGATAAACGCAGGCTCGACAGCGAAAAGACCACGGTAATGAATGTAATGGGTGAGGTAGAAGGTAAAAATGCGATTATTGTTGACGATATGGTATCTACCGCCGGCTCATTAGTAGAGGCAACCCAGGCCTTAAAAGAACAGGGGGCGGGCGATATATACGCCGCTATTACCCACCCTGTCCTTTCAGGGCCGGCCATGGAGAGAATTGAGAATTGTGCCTTGAAACACCTGGCTGTCTGTGATACTATACCTGTTGAGGATTCCAAGCTTCACCCCAAAATCAAGCTGCTAACGGTGGCCCCTTTGCTTGCCGAGGCAATTAGAAGGATTCATCGCGAGGAATCGGTGAGTTCCCTGTTTGATTGATGTTGAAGGGATAAACGATGGAAAAAATAAATTTAAAGGCTAAATTGAGAGAAGAGCTGGGAAAAGAGGCCGTGAAGAAACTCAGGGCGCAGGGCCTTATTCCGGCGGTAGTCTACAAAGGCAGGAATTCCCTCAATATTAAGGTGCCTTCTAAAGACTTCCTTGAGGTAATCCACACCAAGGCAGGAGAGAATGTGGTTGTCAATCTACAGATAGAATCTAAAAAGCTCCCGCGAACCGCCATTATTAAAGAAACTCAATATCACCCTGTAAGAGGGAATGTCCTGCATGTCGATTTTAATGAGATATCTTTAACTGAAGTATTGACCGTAAAAGTGCCTATCGCGGTTAAGGGCGAGGCCCAGGGCATTAAAGAAGGGGGAGTCTTAGAGCACGCTCTTTGGGAGATAGAGGTAGAGTGTCTGCCTACACAAATTCCGGAAAACATTCCTGTAGATGTCTCTCCTTTGAAAATCGGCGATTCAATACTGGTGAAGGATTTGCAGCTGCCCGGGGGAGTTAAAGTCCTCAGCGACCCCGAAACGACAGTCGTATCCCTCGCTGTGCCCCGCGCAGAAGAGGAAGAAGTTGCCAAGCCCGAAGAAGAAGCGGTCGAGCCCGAAGTAATTATGGAGAAGAAGCCCGAAGAGGAGGAAGAAGCGCCTGGCGAAGGGGCCAAGTGAAGGCAATCTTAGGGTTAGGCAACCCCGGCTTAAGATTTAGATTTAACCGCCACAACCTGGGGTTCATGGTAGTTGAAAGACTGGGGAAGAGCGGTGCGCTCAAACATCAACAGGTGCTTCTGGTTAAACCTTTAACCTTTGTCAACCTAAGCGGGCAGGCCGCCTCCTCAATAATAAAGCGCAGGAAAATACGGTTAAAAGATTTGTTGATTATTTGCGACGATGTCCATCTGCCTTTAGGAAAAATCCGCATCAGAGCCGCCGGCAGCGACGGCGGGCATAAAGGTTTGCGCTCAATTATAGAGGCATTGGAGACAAAAAGTTTTCCCCGTTTGAGAATCGGCGTGGGCGCGCCGCAAACAGAGGCAAAGAAAGATAAACTGAGCAGATACGTATTAGGAAACTTTAACAAAAAAGAAATTAAAATTATAAACGAGGCAACAGAGGAAGCCGCAAGCTGTTGCGCTGTCTGGGCAAAAGAAGGCATTGCGGCCGCAATGAGCAGATTTAACCCTCGACATTGAAGATGTCAAGGGTCTAGCGTCCATAGAAGGAGGTAGAGCGTGCCAGCGTATGAGGCGATGATAATATTCCGGCCCGGGTTAGGAGAGGAAGAGCAAAAGGCTCGGGTTAGCGAAGTAGAGAATATCTTAAAGGAAAATCAAGCCGCGCTCCAGAGTTCCCAGGTGTTCGGCAAGCGCCGTCTTGCTTACGAGATCAACAAATATAAAGAAGGTCTTTATTACCTGATAAATTTTTCGGCCTCCGGCGGCGCGGCTGTTTC
>JAHIIS010000032.1 GCA_018899075.1 Candidatus Omnitrophota bacterium
CAAAAGAAGGTAAAAAGTTTTATTTTATGCCTTCCGAAAAGCTACATAAGAAAATAAAACATAAATGAGAAGCCGCTCAAAAGTTTTTCATATAATCCCAGTAACACGATATTTAATTATTAAATAAGTGTTGTGTGTCCCCTTAATGTTACAGGAGAATGTTATGAAGTTTCTAATAAGAAGTATAGTGTATGTAAACATTCTTTCTTTTCTTTGCTTTGATATCCCGGGTCTTGCTGCTGAAGATAGTGTCATGGCTTTGGATACCGAAGACTATTTTCCTCAAGTACACAAAACCCTTCTAGAAGCCAAAGAATCTATCTATATAGTTATGCACATAATGGAAATAGGTTCTGGAAAGAAAAACGACCCGACTGAACAGTTGGTTCAAGATCTAATTGATGCCCATCAGCGGGGCGTAAAGGTCAAAGTTATTTTGGACAAAAACTTGCCAGAGGTAGAAGAAGAATTGGCAGAATTTGAAAAAGTGAAGAATAAAAATGATAAGAGCTATGCCTTGTTAAAGAACGAAGGCCTAAATGTTAGTTTTGATTCCCCTGAAACGGTTACTATGTCTAGTTTAATTGTAATCGATGATTATATCTCTGTTCTTGGAAGCGCTTTTTGGTGTTATGCATCTTTGGTGGAGAATATTGAAGCATCTGTCTTAATTAGGTCTAAAAGAATAGCTAAAGGAAACTTGGAACTTATTCTGAAAGTTGAATCTCAATCTAAAAATTAAAATCTCTTCGATAGCCCTCACAGCATGTCTTACCTTATTTTTAATTCCTCAACCCCTTTGTGCCCGGCAAGATTTTCGCTCTGCTCAGGTCAAAGACATCTCCGATCGCGCCTATGAGCCGGCTGTAATTGCGCTTTTAGACGGAGCAAAAGAATCAATAGTCATTTCTATGTACAATATCAGCCTGGGTACAAAACAAAGGAATCCCATAAGACTCCTGCTTGAAGATTTACTGGAGGCAAGACAAAGAGGCGTTGAGGTAACCCTTTATCTGAATACCCGTTTCCGGAATATCGACAAAGACCCAATGCAGCTTATCGAAAACCCTGCTTTTGAGAAATTACAGAATACCGGATGCACCATTCACCTTATGCCACCCAACTTTCGGCTTCACGATAAACTTATCGTAGTGGATGACCGCTATGTTGTTGAAGCCAGCACAAACTGGTCTATCTCTGCTCTTCGTGACAACTTTGAATCTGCCACGCTTATAGACTCACCTTCCCTTGCCGAGATAAAACTTTCAAGGCTTAAAGCCTTCCCCTTAACTCCAGGGAAACCCCAACCTAAGCCTAAACAGCCTCATCGAGCCCTGTATATAGAAAACCTGCCCGCCAATATCACCGTTTCCAAGCCCCTTCTTACAGACAAAATATACCTCCCCCGCATGCTTACAAGACAAGATAGCCGCAGTATGGACCTATATCTATTACTTCTTGCCCATAGCCAGACTATAGGAAGAGAGGGATTCTTCATCGATATGGAAGCTATGGCTACAAGCTTGGGTATGCCCGCTTCCTGGAGCGACTCTGCCCTCAGGCGCCAGGTCATCAGAAGCCTCAAAAAACTAAAAGACAATTACCATCTCATAAATGTAAGGTTCTTCCACAGCAAAGATGCATGGGTTGAGCTTGTCCATATTCCCGCTGATACCTTCATCGTTTCTTCTGAGATTATCAAGCCCAATTCAGAGAAAAAGATCTCTATGCGTTTGAAATTCCTGCTGTTGGTAAAAACCTTGCTTGAATCCCAGGGTGAGGATATTCACTCTATATCCAGCCAGGACATCGCTAACCGATTCCATATCCATCGCACTACCATAAGCGAGGCCTTTAAAGAACTTTTAGAATGGGGAAAGAACAATTAAAATAGGGACATATCCCGATTAATAAACAGCGGACGCTAACCTGCCTACCGGCAGGCAGGCGCGCCGCTGATTTCGAAGATTAACAGACACTGTCCCGATTGGGAATAAGACAGTGTCCATAACGATTTGGACAACGTCTCTAAGGACTAAGGATGATACGCATACTATTCTTTTTATTAATATGTTACCTGGTATACACTTTCTACAAGAAGACACAGAAACCTCAGGAAGAACCTAAGATTAAGAATCTTGGAAAAGCCAAAGTAGCCCCTGAGAGTTCTTGTCCAAGCCCCAAAACCTTTGTAGATTATATAGAAGGGAGAATAAAGGGGAAACAAAAGGAACAGATGCGTAATCATATAGATAATTGCAAAGACTGTATGGAGGCTTTACAGGCTATATTTAATGTACGAAAGGTTGAAAAAGATTAAAGTGCCTAAAGAGTGGATAGAGAGGGCGAAGAGGATAGCGGATGAATATCCAAGGCTATGTTAGGATACTTGATTCTACGCGAAAGGCGACAAAAATATCAGAAAGAGAAAGGTAGGTAAATATGGGAGGTAGACCAAGGCTAAAAGGTGTTAAAAAGAAAAGGCATAAGCATGGGGGTGGGCCCAGAAATAGAAAGAAAAGAAAAAAGAGTAAAAGTAAATGAGCGTTCTCCTTTAAAAAAGTATTATGGAATGACCCACCCATCCGAAGAAACTTTGCTTGATTACATAGAAAACAAGGTTGTTAGGATTGATGTGGTTACAGGAGAAAGGATTTAATTACTGCTTTTTATAGATGACAAAGTAAAAGGGCGAAAGGAGAAAATAAGGAGCAGTTTAGGTAGAATATGGAACGCAAAGAATTTGAAAATTTGGCAATAAAAGCCTTAAAGGGGCTCCCAAAGGTTTTTAAAGACAAGCTTGAAAACGTAGATATTGTCATTGAAGATGAACCCGATATGGATACTGTAAAAGTGCGTAAATTGGGCTCTAAGGGCCATCTTTTAGGGCTTTATCAAGGTGTTCCATTAAAAGCTCGGACTCATTATTATGGTATGGTGTTACCCGATAAAATCACTCTCTACAAAGCCAATATTGAGCGATCCTGCAAGACAACAGGGGAAGACATTTATAAAGAAATAAAACACATTTTACAACACGAAATTGGCCACCATTTTGGCATATCTGACCAGCGCTTAAAAGACCTCGGTACATACTAAAGACAGTAATGGAACTAAGAGCAAATATGAGAAACATATTATTGATAACAAGCTGTCTTTTGTTAATTTGCTCATCCGTAGCTCTTGCGGAGCCGGTGGAAGATGTTTTTGACGCATATAGAAATGCTGTAA
>JAHIIS010000033.1 GCA_018899075.1 Candidatus Omnitrophota bacterium
AGGTTCGAAGTCGAAAACTCAAAGTCCAGAACTTAAGATTACGAAACAACATTTTGAAGAGGCGTTGGCCTTAGTGATTAAAACAGAGCAAAAAAGAAAGGGGAGTTAAATATGTTGAAACTCATTAAAGGTTTAATTGGTGGCATCAAGAAGTTCTTTGGCGGAATATTCAAGAAAAAGGCAAAACCGCCGGAACAGAAATAGTTGACCCGTTGGGAGTTTTCCCTACTTCTGTCATTGCGAACCCCGAAGGGGTGAAGCAATCTCTTTTAGATTGCTTCGTCGCAAAAAACGCTCCTCGCAATGACACTATTTAGAAATCGTATCTCAAAGGAAGATTGCCGTCGGACTACGCGAGTTAATTTAGACACGAGTGGAATATTATGGAAAAGCAAGGAAAATATATTTATGGCATTATAGCATCTAATTCTGAAAATTCTTTTGACCGTTGCTGGATTATGGCTAATGAAAGGATTTGCGTTATTGCTTATCGGGATATTGCGGCAATTATTAGCGATTCAGAAGTAGTTGATTATACTCATCTGCGCAAAGATATTTTGGCTAAACAATTAGTTAAACATCAGATGATAATCGAAGGCATAATGCCGCAATATGCAATTATCCCTATGAGATTAGGAACATTCGCGATAGATGAGGCAGAGGTTAAAGATATTTTAAGTAAAGGCTACGGCCTTATAAAAAAAATAATTCCAAAGATAATCGATAAAATAGAAATTGATCTAGTGGCTACTTGGAGTGATTTTACTTCTGTGCTTAAAGAAGCCGGTGAAGAAAAAGAAATTAAGGAATATAAAGAGGGGCTTCTGAGCAGTCCTAAAGGGATAACTGTTGATGACCAGGTGAAGATAGGGTTTATGCTTAAGAAGGCATTGGACGAAAAAAGGGAGAAATACGCCCTTAAGATACAAGATGCCTTAAAGGCGGTTGGTATAAACTATAAACAGCACGAACTTATGGATGATAAAATGGTGGTAAATCTTGCCTTTTTGATAGAGAAAGCGAAACTTAAAGAATTTTATGCTAAGGTCGAAGATCTAAATACTGAAATTAAGGAATTACTAAATTTTAGATGCATTGGGCCATTGTCTGCTTATAGTTTTTTTACACTTGAAATAAAAAAGATACAGTTTAATGAGGTGGATTGGGCAAGGAAAAGGCTGGGGATTTTAGAAGATTGCAGTTCTAAAGAAGGTATTAAGATAGCGTTTCGTAAGCAAGTATTCATTTCTCATCCTGATAGGAACCCGGACAAACCGGGGATAGAAAAGGAATATGATGAAATAACGAGGTCTTATAATATGCTTCTTGAATATGCTCAAGCTTGTGAACAAATCGGCCAGGAAAATCTAATCTTTAACGAAGATGAATTTCAGAAGAATGCGATATTGGTTAAGGTGAGGGAATGATGGATAAAGAAGGAAAGTATATTTATTGTATTATTGCTACTTCCCAGGAAAGGAATTTTGGGCCTATAGGGATTGGCGGAAGAGCCGATGATGTTTTAACTATCGGCTATGAGGATCTAAGCATGGTTGTGAGCAGCCATCCTATAACTAAATTTGTTGTTAACCGGGATAATATGCTTGCCCATCAGAAGGTGATCGAGGAAGTAATGAAGGAATTTGACAGCGTGCTTCCGGTCAGGTTCGGGACTATCGCCTCAAATGCGGACGAGATAAGGAATCTTCTGGGCAGAAGATACAGAGAATTGAAGAACGCGTTACGGGATTTGGACCACAAAGTAGAATTGGGCGTTAAAGGCGTATGGAAGAATATGGATGTAATTTTCAAAGAAGTTGTAGACGAGAATAAGGCAATTAAAATAACAAAAGAGGATATTCAAAACGACAGGAATAAGAAAAATATTCAGGCCAAAATGGAAGTAGGCAAGATGGTGGAGAATGCCCTGGAAAAGAAGAAAGAGAAAGAGGCGGAAAGGATCGTAGATGCATTGAGAAGAACAGCCTTTGAGTATAAACTCAATAAGACAATTGGCGATGAGATGTTTATGAAC
>JAHIIS010000034.1 GCA_018899075.1 Candidatus Omnitrophota bacterium
GAAACAGCCATTGCATTGAAAGAAGCTACAAAAAGGCCGCCAGAGCTTTTCAGTCTTTCTTTTGTCTCTTTGGCCATCAGTTTCTTGCACTCTATGCCGAACTTTTCCATTTAGCTAATCCTCGCAACATCCAACCTTACTGCCGGGCCCATAGTTGTAGAAATACTCGCATTTTCTATATAGCGTCCTTTTACCGTGGCCGGACGGACGCTGAGAATAGCCTTAAACAAAGTTGAGGCGTTCTCGCAGATATCCTGCACAGAAAAAGATACTTTTCCTGCGACTGCATGGATATTTGCGGTTTTGTCTGTTTTGAATTGCACTTTGCCGCTCTTTAACTCTTTGACAATGCGGGCAATATCCGGGCCTACTGTTCCGACTTTTGGGCTGGGCATCATCCCGCGCGGACCGAGAATTTTTCCCAGCTGAGCCGCTTCTTTCATCATCTCGGGGGTGCTTGCGGCCTTGTCAAATTCCAGCCATCCCTTTCTAATCTTTTCGATAAGGTCGCTGCCTCCTGCAAAGTCTGCGCCCATCTCTTTCGCTTTATTTATATCTTCTCCCTTGCAAAACACGCAGACTCTGACCGCTTTTCCGATGCCATGCGGTAAGACTGTTGTTCCTCTGACTATCTGCTCTGACTGCTTGGGGTCAATATTTAACTTGCAGGCCAGCTCCACCGTCTCATCAAATTTAGGATGAGGCAAATCTTTTAGAACGGTTACGGCTTCTTTCAGGCTGTAATATTTATCTTTCTCGAGCGCCTCGAGGCACTTTTTGAATCTCTTACTTGCTTTTCTCATCTTTTTTGTCTTCTTTTTTAGTTTCTTCAGGCTCTGCCTTTGTTGGGGCACTCTGAGCTTCTTCCTGCGCAGCGACCTCATCCTGCACCTCTGCGAGTATCTTTTGTTTCTCCTGCTGCGTCTCCACAACCATTATGCCCATACTGATTGCGGTGCCTTCTATAGTCTTCATTGCTTTTTCCAAATCTTGCGTATTTAAATCTCTCAATTTTGTTTTAGCAATTTCTCTAATTTCCGCGCGCGTTACAGCCCCTGCTCTTTCTCGGCCGGCCGCCCCGGAGGCCTTTGCAATATTAGCAGCTCGCTTTAAGAGGACGGCTCCGGCGGGACTCTTAATAACGAAGTTAAATGTTCTATCTTCGTAAGCCGTAATGACCACGGGCAAGACTAACCCTTCTTTGCCTTTGGTTCTCTCATTAAAGGCCTTGCAGAATTCCATAATGTTGAGTCCGTGTTGGCCAAGGGCAGGACCAACGGGGGGAGCCGGATTTGCCTGAGCTCCGGAGCAATATAACTTTATTATAGCTTTAATCTTTTTCGCCATCTTTCTCCAGCTTAAATCTTCTCCACCTGCCAGTACTCAAGTTCCACAGGCGTAGCTCTTCCGAAAATGGAAACAGTTACTTTTAATTTGCCTTTATTGGGATTTGTCTCTTCGACAATGCCATTGAAATTGGTAAAAGGACCTTCGATTACCCTGATCCCTTCGCCTTTTTCAAACACTACTTTGGGCGTAGGTTTTTCTCTCCTCTCTTCGGTCTGGCGAAGAATATTTTTTATCTCCTGCTCTCTCAAGGCCTGGGGCCTGGCTCTGGGACCGATAAAACCTGTTACGCCCGGCGTAGTCTTAATTAAATACCAGAGTCTATCGGTCAATTCCATTTCTATTAAGACGTAGCCCGGAAAGAACTTTCTGAAAGAAATCTTCTTTTTTCCAGCCTTTACTTCAGAGACCTTCTCGGTAGGAATTAGAATTTGCGAGATAAGTTCTTGCGCCGAATTCTCTCTCGCCCGCCTTTCAATATTGACTTTTATTTTTTCTTCGTGTCCTGTCTGTGTATGGATTACGTACCACCTTTTAGCCATTTCTTACCTGATTACCAAGTTGACAGCCCGGGAAATAATGAAATCTATTACGCCAATAAAAAGGGCAAGTAGAGATACTGTAAAAATCACGACCCCTGTAGAACTTATGAGTTCTTTTTTTGTTGACCAGGAAACCTTTTTCAATTCGGTTCTAACTTCACTCAAGAATCTGACCGGTTTATTCAGCATCTTTATTCCTTGGCAGGCCTGGAGGGATTCGAACCCCCAACATGCGGATTTGGAGTCCGCCGCTCTAGCCAATTAGAGCTACAGGCCTATTTTTAGTTTACAGCTGACAGTGTTCAGCAGTTGACAGTTATTTCTTTTCTTTGTGTATGGTATGTTTACGGCAGAATTTGCAGAATTTACTTAACTCAATTTTGCTTGTCACATTACGTTTATTTTTTGTAGAATAATAATTATGTCTTTTACAAGTCGAACAAGCTAAGATTATCTGCTCCTGCATTTTACGCTATAACCTCGCTAATCACCCCTGCCCCTACGGTGTGCCCGCCTTCGCGGATGGCAAAACGCAGGTTTTTCTCCATTGCAATGGGGGTGATTAATTCTACCTC
>JAHIIS010000035.1 GCA_018899075.1 Candidatus Omnitrophota bacterium
CATAGCTGGATTAGTAGTTTCCGGGTTTATTGTCAGAATAGCCCTCAAACTTATTCGCTTAAACATCGGGATAATTATGGACGAGAGGCCCCATTCGGCATTTATAAATAATATTAAGGCCATCGCCCGGGAAACCGAAGGAGTGAGAAAAGTAGACAGTATTAAGGTCCATCGCCGCGGCTCTCAGTTTACTATTGATTTAGAAGTAGAGGTAGATAGCAGTAAAACAGTAGATGAAGGCCATAGGATAGCATCTAACGTAAGAGCTAAACTTCTTAAACGGATGCGCAATATACGCGATGTTATGATCCATGTGAATCCTTTTAGGCCGGGAGGCTAAAAATGCGGGAAGAGATTGAAAAGGTATTAGCGGAAGAAGTAAGGCCGATGCTGTCCATGCACGGCGGAGGCGTGGATTTAGTTGAGGTGACAGAGGAGGGCACGGTCAAGGTGAGATTGACCGGCGGCTGTTGCGGATGCCCTTCGGCCCAGATGACTCTGGTAGGCGTGGTGGAGAAGGCGATTAAATCCAAAGTGCCGCAAGTTAAGAAGGTAGAATCGGTATAATTGAAGATTTATGTAGATGTGTTTATTATGGGTGTGGCTACAAGCTGGGGTCCGTGCGTTTCGTTTTGCGCTCCGATATTAATTCCCTATATCGCCGCCACCCAGAAGGGCTGGCTTGCGGGCCTGAAGGTGAGCTTAGCCTTTTCCCTGGCCCGAATAATTCCGTATGTAATATTGAGTTTAATCAGCGCCACTTTAGGCCAATGCTTAATCAGGAGATTTTATGAAAGCCCCCCGGGATCGATTATTTACATCGCCGCGGGCGCTTTTATCTCTTTATTGGGGATACTTATCGTTACAGGTAAGAACTGTCATTGCGAGCCCAAAGGGCGAAGCAATCTCAAAAAATCCTGGAGGAGCAGGGGTGGCCCAAAAGAGATGATTCTCCTGGGGATTATGGTGGGTTTTGCGCCTTGCCTGCCCTTGCTCGGCCTGCTTACGTATATCGCTTTTAACGCCCGGGACTTTCTGCACGGCGCGTCTCTGGGATTGGCCTTTGGCCTCGGCACGCTTATTTCGCCTTTGATTTTGTTCGGGCCCTTAGCCGGCGCAAGCGCAGCCTTTCTGTTTAAAAGGTCATTGGTTTATAAAATAGTCGGTCGCGCCTGCGGGCTGATATTGTTGTATTTCGGAATAGGGATGATAATTAGGGTTTTATGATTAAAGAAAATGTCCGGGGGCTGTTGCAGGAATTGCCCGCTCACGTAGAGCTGGTAGCTGCGGCCAAAGCCAGAACTGCCGAAGAAATTTTAGAAGCAATAGAAGCGGGCGTAAAGATTATCGGAGAAAATTATGTCCAGGAGGCGCAGAGGGCATTCGAAGTAATCGGCAGCAGGGCGAAATGGCATTTTATCGGGCACCTGCAGAAGAATAAAGTAAAGAAGGCGGTAAAGCTCTTTGATATGATTGAGACAGTCGATTCCAAAGGCTTAGCAGTTGAGATTGATAAGATATGCGCGCAAGAGAACAAAGTAATGCAAGTGCTCGTAGAGATAAACAGCGGCCGGGAAAAGCAGAAGTTCGGCGTAATGCCGGAAGAAGCCGAAGGACTGATAAAAGAATTATCCCGCCTCAGGAATATAAGTATAATGGGGCTGATGGCTATGGGGCCTTACGCCGGCGAGCCGGAACTCACCCGCCCTTATTTTGTCGAAACAAAGAAGACGTTTGATAATATCAAAGCCCTTAATCTGCCGGGCGTGGAAATGAAATATCTTTCGATGGGGATGACCAATTCTTATCGCATTGCCATAGAAGAAGGGGCGAATGTTGTCAGGATAGGCAGTAAGATATTCGGCGAAAGAGAAGAAAAGTGAATATAAATATTGAGGCAAGAAAGAAACTGGCAATTAAGGCCTGTAAAGAAACAGCTAAAATATTGCTGGACAGCTTTGGAAAGAAACTCAGGATTAAAAGCAAAGCAGACAGGGACCTGGTAACTGATATCGACGAAAGGTGCGAAAAGGCAATTATAAAATTAATCAAAAGACACTACCCCCAAGACGGTATTCTCTCTGAGGAAAGCCCTCGTTCTCCTTCAAGTTCAGGGGTCAGATGGATAATCGACCCGATGGACGGGACGCACAACTTCGTTCATAATATAGAAATCTTCGGCACATCTATAGCCATAGAATTTAAAGGAAGGGTCGTTTTAGGGCTGATATATATGCCCATAACCGATGAACTTTACATCGCCCGCAAGGGCGAAGGCGCTTACCGTAACGGCAAAAGGATAACCGTATCGAAAAGGAGTTTGAAAGAGGCCACACTCATTTATGATAGCAGTCTGCGGCTGAATAAAAAACAGATGCTCAAGAGTCTCAGCGGGCTTGTGGATGGAGTCTTTAATGTGCGGATGTTTGGCTCTACCGTGCGCAGCTTAACCTATCTTGCCGAGGGCAAGGCCGATATCGAGATAGAGTTTAACGATAAGGCCTGGGACTTTGCCGCGGGACTCCTTTTGGTTGAAGAGGCCGGCGGAAAATCTACGGACTTCCGTGGCAGGCGGTGGAATACAGATACGCGAGGCTATATTGCCTCAAACGCAGTTGTGCATGAGCAGCTGTTGAGGATAATGAAGAGAGGTTTAAAGAAATGAAAGAGAGAAAGCCGAAGATACGCTGTTGCGAAAGATGCCAGATATATTGGACCTGCGAGAAGAAGTGGTATCGGGGAGAGCGCCACGAAGAGGATATCTGTTGCCCGGCCTGTAATTTTTACAGTGAGTGCATAGCTAAACTGAAGTAGAGAAGAGAAAAAGCATAGGATTATGGGCAAAATATTGAAGATTAAAAAATACCCTGATAAGATATTACGGGAAGGGTCCCGGGCAGTTGAGAAGATTGCGGAAACAGAAACGAAACTTTTTGAAGATATGTTTTCTACTATGCGCAATTCTTCGGGGATAGGCCTGGCCGCGCCGCAGGTCGGCATAAACCAGAAGCTTATTGTCGCAGATATAGACGGGCAGCTCCTTAAGCTTGCCAATCCCGAGGTGATTAAGGCTGAAGGAAAAGACAAAATGGAAGAAGGCTGTCTCAGTGTGCCCGGCGTCCTCGTTAACATAGAAAGGGCATATGAGGTCGTTGTTAAAGGCTTGAACGAAAATGGCGAACTTGTAGAAATAAAAGCCCGGGGGCTTCTGGCCAGGATCCTGCTCCATGAGATAGACCACCTCAACGGCAAATTGATTATCGATTATATGAATTTTTTTAAAAAAGTAAGGTTTAAGATATGCGGGAGAAATAAATGATAAAGATTAAAAGGGCTTTAATCAGCGTATCCGATAAAACCGGCATAGAAGCTTTGGCCGGGGCGCTTGACAAATTCGGGGTGCAAATTCTATCCACGGGGGGGACGGCAAAGATAATAAAAGAATCAGGCGTAGCGGTTAAAGACGTCTCTGAATATACAGGGTTTCCCGAAATGATGGACGGCCGGGTAAAGACTCTTCATCCTAAGATACACGGGGGGCTGCTTGCCTTAAGGCAAAACAAATCCCATATGGATGAGGCAAAAAAACACGGCATCGAGATGATTGATATGGTAGTAGTAAATCTCTATCCTTTTGAAAAAACAGTGGCCAAAGACGGCGTAACAGTTGAGGAGGCAATCGAGAATATCGATATCGGCGGCCCTTCGATGCTCAGGAGCGCAGCCAAGAATTACAGGTCGGTAGCCGTAATTACAAATCCTCGCCAGTACCCGGATATAATAAAAGAGTTTGAACAAAATCGCGGTTCGCTTTCGGAGTTAACGCTTAAGAATTTAGCGGTAGAGGTGTTTAAGCGCACCTCGGAATATGATAGCGCTATATACCGTTATTTAAACCAGACCTCAGACGTCAAAAGTCAGAAGTCAGAACGATTTCCGGATAGTTTGAATTTAAGTTTTGAAAAAGTGCAGGATTTAAGATACGGCGAAAACCCGCACCAGAAAGCCGCATTTTATAAAGACCCCTCTTGCCGGGAGGCCGCAGTAGCAGGCGCAAGACAGCTTCAGGGGAAAGAATTATCATTTAATAATATCATAGACTTAAACGCCGCTATTGAAATAGTTAAAGACTTTGAAAGGCCCGCCGCAAGCATTATCAAACACACAAATCCCTGCGGCGCGGCCGAGGCCGATTCTTTGTCACAGGCTTATATGGACGCCTTGGAATGCGACAGGCTAAGCGCCTTCGGCAGTATCGTGGCTTTTAACGGCAGAGTGGATAGAGAGCTCGCCGGAGTCATGATGAAGGAAGCGGATTTTGTTGAGTGCGTAATAGCGCCATCTTTTGATGAGGAGGCCCAAGAGGCCTTTTCAAAGAAGAAGAGTTTGAGAGTATTGGAAGTGCCCGGCTTTAGAAAAACAAGCGAAACAGAGCTGGACTTTAAAAAGGTGGTAGGCGGGCTTTTGGTTCAGGATATGGACTTAAAGGTTGCGCGGGCGGGCGACCTCAACATAGTAACTAAAAAGGCGCTGACAGATGAACAGATGCATTCTCTTTTATTCGGCTGGAAGATTGTAAAACACGTAAAGAGTAATGCCATAGTTTTGTGCCGGGGAACAAAAACCGTTGGAATCGGCGCGGGGCAGATGTCCCGGGTCGATTCGGTAATTATCGCTTGCAGAAAGGCAGGGAAAAAATCAAAAGGCGCTGTTCTTGCCAGCGATGCCTTTTTCCCCAAGCCGGATGCGATAGAGCAGGCGCACCGCGCGGGAATAATAGCCGTTATCCAGCCCGGCGGCTCAAAGGCAGATGGGCAGATAATCGAGGCCTGTAATAAATACGGGATGAGTATGGCCTTTACGGGGACGAGGCACTTTAAACATGGATAAGAAAAAGATAGCCATGGCAATAAGGATGGTGCTGGAGGCAGTGGGAGATAATCCCCGCAGGGCCGACCTCTTAGGCACGCCCCAGAGGGTAGCCGATATGTACGAAGAGGTCTTAAGCGGGATAAAACAAGACCCGGGCAAGGAACTGGAGGTCCTCTTATCCGAAGGTCACGACGAGATAGTCTTATTGAAAGATATCCCGCTCTACGCCCTCTGTGAGCACCATCTCCTCCCATTTGTTGGCAAAGTCCATGTGGCCTATGTCCCTCAGGGAAATAGAGTAACGGGTTTAAGCAAATTGGCCAGAGTTGTAGATATCCTGGCCAAGCGGCTTCAAGTTCAGGAAAGACTTACTACGCAAATAGCCGATGTGATAATGAAGAAACTAAGACCAAAAGGTGTGATGGTGGTAGTTGAGGCAGAACATCTCTGTTATGATAGTAAAACACAAATCTTGACAGAAAATAGATGGAAGTTATTTAAGGATCTAGATAAAAACGATAAAGTGAGCCAGGTAGATATTTCTACAAGGCATTTATCTTTTGTTAAACCAAAAAGAATTATTTCATATGATTATTCTGGAAAAATGGTACAGGTGAGGAGCTTATCTGTAGATTTATTAGTCACGCCTGACCACAGATTTTGCTATACATCTGAATGGAAATTTTATAATAACAAAAATCACAATTGGCAGATTGCTCCTACTGGAACATTAGTAAATAAATATGTAGTAATTCCAAGGACATGTAATTGGGTAGGAAAGGACCGGCGTAGTGTAAATATTGGTAGATACAAAATAGATTTTTCTACTTTTATGAAGTTATTTGGTATGTGGGTTGCTGAAGGATGTGTTACAAATGCAGGCAAGAGGAAATTTTTTGTTGTTTCGCAGAGCCCGAAATCATTACATTATTCTAAAATAAAAAGTTTATTCGATGAATTAGAAATTAAATATACAATAGGCAGAAATGGCAAGACAAACCAATTTCGTATTGAAGATAAAGATTTTCATCAGTATTTTAAAAAATTTGGTAAATCTGGCGATAAATATATTCCTAAGTTTGTAAAAAATGCTTCACCAAAATATCTAAAATTATTTTTAGATTGGTATACAAAAGGGGACGGATTCATTACGAAAAGGGGAACTTTTCATTTTGTGTCTAAGTCAGAAAAACTGATAGATGATTTGCAAGAAATTTCTATTAAGTTAGGAATGGGTTGCACCAAACAAAATCTAAATAATAAGAATTGTTTCAGAATGGAA
>JAHIIS010000036.1 GCA_018899075.1 Candidatus Omnitrophota bacterium
ACCTATAGGAACGCCAAATCCCTGTTTAGATCTGTGGACGTTTTCTTCTGGCACAAATTTCAAAGCCATCTTTTTTAAAATATACCGCATCTTTTACTCCTTTTTCCGCCTCACGGGACGGACTTAAAAGGGCCTCTAATTGCGCTTTGAGTTTACCATATGAACCCTGCTTTGTCAAGAGCTATTTTTGATGGTTTTTGCCTTTATAGCGATGACAAATTCTCCTCTGGGTGGATGCTTTCGAAAATGCCCTAAAAGGACTGCGGGGACGCCCCGCACTATCTGCTCAAACTTCTTGGTAAGTTCTCTTAAGATGACTATCTCTTTGCCGCCTAAAACTTCCTGTATATCCTGGAGGGACTTTATCAGCCGGTGCGGTGATTCATAAAAGATAACTGTTCTTTTTTCCCCGGCAATTTCCTGTATTCTTTTCTTGCGCGCGCCGGATTTTGGAGGCAGATACCCTTCAAAAATGAATCTATCGCTGGGCAGGCCGGATAAAACCAGGGCATCAAGCAGAGCGCTTGGGCCGGGAAGCGCAGTAAAAGGAATTCCGTTCTGGATGGCCAGCTGAATCAGCCGATATCCGGGGTCGGAGATTCCGGGGGTACCGCTATCTGTAACCAGGGCGATATCTTTTCCCTGCTTAAGCTGCTCGATAAGCTGAGGGCCTTTGACGAATTTGTTATGTTCGAAGTAGCTGGTTAAAGGGGTATGAATTCCGTAACGGGCTAAGAGCTTGCGCGTATGGCGGGTATCTTCTGCGGCAATCAGGCTAACATTTTTGAGGGTCTCCAGCGCCCGCAGGGTAATATCCTTGAGATTGCCGATAGGGGTGGAGACGATGTATAACATTTTGGCTTTACTCTACAGTGACGCTTTTAGCTAAATTACGCGGCTGGTCCACATCGCAGCCACGCACAACGGCAATATGGTATGCCAACAATTGCAGGGGTAATGCCACCAGCAAAGGAGAGAACAGCTCCGAGGTTTTAGGAACGTAAATCGTCTTTTGGGCATAATCTTTGATGTGGGTATTGGTTTCTGAGGCAATTGCCACTACCTTGCCGGAGCGGGCGCGAATTTCCTGAATATTGGAAACCATTTTCTCGTAAATATCGGAGTCGACGGCAATGCAGACTACTGCCCGGTATTCATCTATCAGGGCAATGGGCCCATGTTTCATTTCCCCGGCAGCGTATCCTTCAGCAGGGATATAAGAAATCTCCTTTAACTTTAACGCCCCTTCTAATGCCGATGGGTAATTAATCCGCCTGCCTAAATATAAAAACGAGCCTAAGCGATGATAGGAGCGGGCAACCTTAAGCACATCTCTGCCTTTCTGCAAAAACTCTTCTTGCTTTAAGGCAATGGTTCTCAACTCTTTAATTAATCTCCGGATTAAAACTGGCGATGCCTTACTTTTTACCCGAGCTAAATGCATAGCCAAAAGATAAAGCGTCGTAAGCTGCGCGGTATAAGCCTTGGTTGAGGCAACGCCAATTTCCGGGCCGGCTAAGGTGTGGAGCACAAAATCCGATTCCCTCATCAGGCTTGAGCCGACAACATTGCAGATAGAAAGAACCTTCGCCTGCCTCCGCCTTGCCTCCTTGACCGCAGCTAAGGTATCGGCAGTCTCGCCAGATTGACTTATAGCTACCACCAAAGTTTTTTTGCCGATTATGGGCGTGCGGTATCTAAATTCGGAAGATAAATCCACGGTTACGGGAATCCGGGCCAGCTCTTCAAGCGCATATTCACCTACCAATCCGGCGTGATAGGCCGTGCCGCAGGCAACGATAACAATGTTGTCTATTGTTTTTAAAAGCGCGGGGCTAATCGCCGTATCGCCAAAATTTATTACATCGCCTTTAATATACGAAGAAAGGATTTGCCGCAAGACCCTGGGCTGCTCATAAATCTCTTTAAGCATAAAATGGCGATAACCCTGTTTCTGGGCGCAAGAGTTATCCCAATTAATCCGCGCGGGCTTTTTGGGTGCCTCGATTCCCTTAAAGTCAGTTACCCTAAATCCGTCCTTGGTTAAAACCACTATCTCGCCTTCCTCTAAAAAGATAATGTCCCTGGTGTAATCTAATAGCGCCGGCACATCCGAAGCCAGAAAATTTTCATTTTTGCCTACACCTACAATCAAAGGGCTGCCTGAGCGCACGCCTACAAGCTTTCCGGGTTCTTTTTTGGACATAACACCGATAGCAAAAGAGCCTTCTAATTTAGCAACTGCCTTTCTCACTGCTTCTTCTAACGGGCGACTCCTATAAAACTCTTCGATGAGATGCGCGATTACTTCGGTATCTGTCTGGCTTCTAAACTTATGGCCCTTCCCAATCAATTCTTTCTTTAGTTGCGCATAATTTTCAATAATTCCATTATGCACAAGGGCAATTTCACCTCTGCAATCTAAATGGGGATGAGCATTAACGCGATTAGGTGCCCCGTGGGTTGCCCAGCGACAATGGCCCAAAGCAACATTGCCGCCAAGCGGCCTTCTTTTAAGCAACTGCTCTAAAGTTTTAACTTTGCCCGAGAGCTTTCTTACCGAAAGAGATTTCCTGCTATTTAAATAAGAAACCCCGCCGCAAGAATCATAGCCTCTGTATTCTAAACGTGTAAGCCCGTTTAATAGTATGGGCTGGGCTTCTTTCTCT
>JAHIIS010000004.1 GCA_018899075.1 Candidatus Omnitrophota bacterium
CGTGGCGCATTACCACCTTATCATCAAGAAATATCTTGGCCGTTCTAGACTGGATGCGATAATGCGGCTCGGCAAGGTCGCAGGTGGTCATATAACTCTTGCGCATCGTTATTTCCTTGGGCCCTTCCTTTACTGCCACAGGCCCCTTACCGTAGATTACCTGAGAGGCAAACCCCGCTTCATAAATCTGCCCGGTCTGTGTAGCAAAATTGTATTCGCACTTTTCTCCGGTTAAAATAGAGTCCTTCTGATACAAGACAATGTTTCCTTCGCCCACGCCCTCTTTCGTATCTAAAGAGATGTTAATCTTGTCGCACGTTATCTTTACATCCTCGTAAATAACTATCACGTGGCCTTCAGCCGTTAACTTCTGCTCAGCTTCCAGGAATACTACTTCATCCCCGTGGCAGACGATAGGCGCTTTTTTTTCTTCAGCATAAGCGGCAGAAAAAGAAGAGAGAAAGATAAAGGTTAAGAAAAGAGTGCTTCTAAGCCTCAAAAGTTCTTCTCCTTATCCGAGAGTTTCTGCCAGTCCCGTAAAAACCTGTCTATGCCGATATCCGTTAAGGGGTGTTTAAGAAGCTTTTCCAGAACATCGAAAGGGACGGTGGCGATATCTGCGCCGGCCCTGGCGGCCTCCAGCACATGCAAGGGGTGCCTGATGCTGGCGACTATAATCTGCGTCTTATAGCCGTAATTAGCGTAAATCTGCTTTATAGCGCGCACAACATTCATCCCTTCGTGGCCTATATCATCAAGGCGGCCGATAAAGGGGCTGATAAACGTGGCGCCGGCCTTGGCAGCCAGGAGCCCTTGAGTGGCGGAAAAGCAAAGGGTTACGTTAGTCATAATCTTTTCCCGGCTTAAAATCTTAACCGCCTTCAATCCATCGCAGGTCAAGGGAATTTTAACCGCAATATTTTTGCCGATTCCGGCCAGCCTCCTGGCCTCCTCAACCATAGCAGGGGCATTGAGGCTCACTACCTCCGCGCTTATAGGGCCATCTACGATTTCGTGGATCTCCTTAACCAGCTCCACGAAATTCCTCTTCTCCCGCGCCACCAGGGTGGGATTGGTGGTTACCCCATCAAGTATCCCCCAGCTCGCTGCCTCTTTAATCTGCTCAATATTAGCGGTATCAATGAATATCTTCATCTTCGCCTCCCGATGTAGGATAATATCTTAACCCAAAACCTAAGAAATTTCAACCCTATTCCTTCCTCCCTGCTTGGCGCGGTAGAGGGCCTGGTCGGATTTATCTATCAACTGCCGGGACGCGGTAGAGTCTTCGGGGAAAACCGCCACTCCGATACTTACTTCAGTCTTGATAGTCTCATTGTAGGCGCGGAATTTGTGCCTGTCTACGTTTGCCCGAATGCGTTCGGCGACTCCTGCAGCGCCGGCCTTGCCTGTGTCCGGCAGAAGAACAGAGAATTCCTCTCCTCCGTATCTTGCCGCCAAATCTATCTCGCGCACCGTGGATTTAATTACCCCGGCTACTTCTTTCAGAACCGCATCTCCCGTTAAATGGCCGAAGCTGTCGTTACATTGCTTAAAACGGTCTATATCTATCATCAAAAAGGCAAGATGCAGGTGGTGGCGGGCGCTCCTTTTTATTTCTTCGTCCAGGCGCTCAAGAATGTACCTGCGCACAAAAAGGCCGGTCAGGCCGTCATTGATTGCCAGCTTCTGTATCTTCTCATAGAGCTTTATTTTTTTCATCACTAAACAAAACTGATTGGCCAAAGTGGAAAAAGTCTCTAACTTATCGAAAGATAAACCCTCAACTCCCAGAGTGCCTAAGAATTTATTTTCGGCCGTAAGGGGGACCAAAACAAGAGGATCCAACCAGGTAATCTTTTGTATGTGAAATCCCTGTTTCAAGAGCTCGGAATCAGATGGCTCAACATCGACAACGCTCGCCTCGGGCGAGGCATATTTTAATTCAAATACTTTCTCTATCCGGGACAATCCTACCTCTTCGTCTATTAAAATCAGGCGGCACTTCTTGAACCGGAAAAGTTCCGTTAATCTCTTCCCCAAAATATTGAAGGCATCCCCAACGTCCGCAGCCGCGGACATATCCCGGGTCATTTTATAGAGTTCGGAGGTCCCAAAAGCCTCCTCAGTTAGATGAAAGTTGGACCGCCTGATTATAGAGCTTTCTTTTTGCATCTTTTCATAGGAAAGTTTCGCTGTTTCTTTAGCGGCCTTCAAAGAAAAGCGCTGCCGGCGCCAGATTAAATTGAACCGCCGGCAAAACAAAGGCGTCAGGTTAAAAATAGCAATGGTAAATAATATATTTGCCGGGCTCTGCTGCGCATAAATAAAGGTCGCTGCCCCTAAACTGCAAAGAAGAGAAACTACATACGAGAATTCAATCCGGAAAAAAAGGCCTATTAATATAAGGGGGACAATAAAGAAATTTAAGACGTGCATATTCTATTCTTTCCTTCGCTCTTGGCTTTATAAAGAGCTAAGTCTGCTTTTCTAATCAAACCTTCTTTTTCCTTCTCATCCTCAGGGAAAAAGGCAAGCCCCCCGGAGATGTTCACCCGGGTCGCTTCCCGGCGCAGAATAAACTTCTCCTCTTCTATCCTCTTTCTAATCCTCTCGGCTGTCTTGAGGGCATCATTTTTGTCTGTCTCCACTAAAAGAACACCGAACTCCTCTCCCCCGTATCTGGCGACTATATCGCCGGGGTTGCAAGTTTCGCCAATCAGGCGGGCAATCTGTTTCAAAACGATATCCCCGGCTATGTGCCCGTATTTATCGTTGTAGCCTTTAAAATTATCTATATCGGCCATCAAAAAGGCAAGCCGGGAGTTTGACCAGAGCGCCCGGGAAATCTCCTGGTCAAAGCGTTCCTGAAAATGCCTGTGCACAAAAAGGCCGGTCAGGCCGTCGGTTATGGCCAGTATCTCTGTTTCCTGATAAAGGACTGTATTCTGTATGGCCACCGCAGCCAGGTCAGAGATAATGTCCAGAAGGCGCAGGTCGTCCGCATCGTAGGCCTCGCAAGAAGCGCTGTCCAGGCGTAAAATACCCAGGACCTTATTCCCGCCGATTAAAGGCGCAGAAATCAAAGAGCGCACACCTCGCGCCTCGCCTCCTTCAGCCCCATAAGCATCAAATCTAAAGTCCTTCTTTGTGTCTTTTATCATCAGCCGGGTGCGCCGCTTAAACACCCAGCTGTCAAAGACATCCCCTCTTTTGGCCTTTATTTCATAATCTGCATCGCCCGTCTTGCCGGCTGCCAGGTAAATCTCCTGCTTCTCCTTATCCACTAAATAGAGCAGGCAGGCACACCGCCGCTTATCTATAATCCTGAAAGTCTGCTCAGCAATTAAGGAGACGGCTGTATCTAAAGACAGAACGGAACATAAGTCCTCAGTTAAACTTTTCAGAGCCGCATACCGCTGCATCTTTTGTTTAAGGGCGCTATCTTCTATGCGTAAGTGCTCCAATTCCACAGTCAGGATATTTTCTTCTCCCTCGATGTTCTCTAATTCTACATTATTTCTGCGCACAAAACGGGTTATCTTCAAACAGTAAAGGTATAATATCAAAGTAGCCGTTGCTAATAAGGGGGCGGAGAAAACCTTAACCGGGAGAAAAGGAAAACTGCCGGAGAGGATAACCAGAAGCCCCAGAGCGCCAAAAATTAATACGCCTCTGTCCTGAAAATAAACGGCGCTTAAAATAATAATGAAATTTAAAAGGAGAAGAAGGGTTGTGGTTAAGGGTAAGGACCATCCAAAGGGGTAGACGAGGAGGAGAGCGCTAACCGCAAAAAGGATTATGGTGAATAGGCGCGGAAATAATCTTTTCAACTCAGACGATGACCTTTTCGGTATCTTTGTCGAAGAAATGGACCTTGCTCATATCAAAGACTAAATTTAAGTCCTGATTTATTCCCGGTTTATTATGCGCGCCTACCTTGGCGATAAAGGTGTGTTTTCGGCTCGGGCTAACCAGGTGCAAATATACCTCCGAGCCCAGAGGCTCGATAATCTCGCAGGTGGCTACAATACAGTTTTCCGGGGGGGCCTCCTGGACAAACAATTTATCGTAAATATCTTCCGGCCTTATGCCGAAGATGGCCTCTTTATTCTCATAAGGGCCCATTTTTGCCCTCATCTCATCCACCAGCTTCACCCGAAAACTTCCTTCGTCAAAGAAGAATTTCCCGTCAACCTTCTTGAGGAGCCCGTCAATGAAATTCATCGGGGGCGAACCGATAAACCCGGCCACAAATTTATTTA